>JAFZMD010000089.1 GCA_017553445.1 Methanobrevibacter sp.
TCGGACACAATCTAAAAAGAATATACAACGAAATAAACACAAAAAATAACTAAAATAAGAAAAAATTATAAAAAAATTAGAAACACAAAAATCAATTAAAAATTTTGCGTCACATCCTCAAATTGCATCATTTCTATTTTTCATTTAACTATCACAATCTAGGGAGTTGGAGTTTTTAAAATCTTAAATATAAAATGAATTATAAACAGCAATTCTAACTGAATAGCTGATTTTAACTTTTTAAATTAAAAATTACATTTTACTAGTAACGGACAAAATCTTTTTCATCATTGCATCATTCAACTTTATATCATCATCTTCAGCAATTTCCTTTAAAAGTCCTTTAGCAAAATCAGCTTCTTCACTAGCAGCCTTAGCCTCCCATTCAGCAACTTTAGCTTCCCGTTCAGCAACTTTAATTCTATGTTTCAACTCATTTTCCCTTTTTTCAATATATGACAAGGCCACTGTAATCACCTTTACCAATTCTTTAATTATCATAGCCCAGAGTTGTAAGAGGGAGAATAGAAAAAATATATAGTTAACCCCAATGGCATTAATTCTATTTAATACATTCTCCCCTCAAGATTTGGAACATAAAATTAATATTCCATTTCTCTAATCAGGCATGATTATATGCTCACCAACCGATTTCTTACCATACTTTTAAATTAAAAACTACATTTTACCAGTGACGGACAAAATCTTTTTCATCATTGCATCATTTAATTTTACATCATCATCTTCAGCAATTTCCTTTAAAAGTCCTTTAGCAAAATCAGCTTCTTCACTAGCAGCCTTAGCCTTCTCTTCAGAAACCTTAGCCTTCTCTTTAGAAGCCCTAGCCTCCTCTTTAGAAACCTTAGCCTCCTCTTTAGAAACCTTAGCCTCCTGTTCAGCAACTTTAATTCTATGTTTCAACTCATTTTCCCTTTTTTCAATATATGATGAGGTCATTGTAATCACCTTTACCAATTCTTCTTTCAAATAGTCATCTTCGACAAACAGTTCAACCAGAATCATATGACACAGACTTATATATTCCCTATTTTTTTCAGAAATTTTTAGTTCGGGTGTCAGACTACATAATTCTTTCATTAACTCCTCTTCATCAGCATAGCCGTGATTTGTAAGAGGGAGAATAGAAAAGATATATAGTTCATCTTCAGTAGGTGTTTCTTCATTTCTGATTTTATTCTTAATATTATTTAATACTTTTTTCCCATCAAAATTCGGGACATAGAATAATTTTCCCTTATACTCTAAATCAGGCATGATTTGAAGTCTATCAATCGATTTTCTATCATTATCAATCACTACTATCTTTTGATCTATAGGTTCATCATAGAAAAAGAAATATTGAATTACATATTCAAAATCCCTGCTCAAATGAGCTCTTGATAGGGGCTGTTTGTGGAATTCAATATTGACAAATCCCTTTTTACCTTTAAGTAGAATATCCATTGATTTCACATTTCTTCCAGGAGCAAATATTTCACATGAAACAACTTCATATTCATCATCGGGAAGTTCTGTAATTTGAATCAATGCATTAGTGAAAGAATGTGTTGCTATTTTAAATATTGAATCGTATCGATTTTTAATTGAATTATCTAACGGTTTAATTCTCATTTCTATCACTTTAATGGATTTTCTATCAATGAACATATGCCGGCAAATTTCAATTGACAATCAAATATTAGGAATTAATAATATATAAAGTATATGTTGTCTCTGATTAGAATTTAACCTCTTTAAAGCAATATTTAGATTAAAAGGTAATATTTTATGAGTTTAAAAAAATAAGTAAATAAAAAAAGTTTAAGTAAAAAGGATTGAAAACCCCAATTACTCAGTTAATCATCATCAAGATAGAATCTAATTCCTTCAATGATTAGACATGCTCCAATGATAATTGCAACATAAATCGGCTGTGCTACTGCAAAAACAGCTAACATAATGGCTATTATACCTAAAACCAAAATCAATAATGAAGTGGTTTTTGATAGTCTTGAGTCTGAAATAAGACCCACAATACCGAAAAGAATCATTATGAATCCAATGATATAAAATTGAAATCCTACAAGGAAAGATAGGACATCTATAGCAAAAATAAATAATAAACCAAATATTATCGCTATAATACCAATCAGCATATTAACCGTTGAAAAATGAGTAAACCTGTTCCATGCAGAAAGCGCATTGATAATTGAAGCAAAACCAAAGAACAGCAAACTTAAACCGACGATGACCGATATGGCTCCGGCACTAAATACTGGGAAAATTATGAAAATCAATCCCAGGATTACAAATAAAATTCCAGCAACTTGTTTAAATTCCATATTTTCACCTTTAGTATAATGTTTTGTGCAATGAATTATTTAAAGTTTGATTCATTAAGCAATAATTAAATACTAATTTTTATAGATATCTTTAATAGTATTAGGGGGAAAGAAATTGAATAAGATAAATATATTTTTAATACTCGCTGTACTATTCATCTCAATCAGTGCGGTTTCAGCTGAAGGAAACTTTACAGCACTTCAAAACGAAATCGACACTAGTGACAATAGTATAGACATACAACAAGACTATAAATACGACAGTACGGCCGATAATGGTCTTGAAAGTGGAATTTTAATAAATAAAAGTAATTTTATAATAAATGGTAATGATCACACTATCGATGGTGCTAATCAAGCCAGAATATTCAATGTTAGCGGAGAAAACATTACGATTTTAAATCTTAATTTGGTAAATGGAAATGCAGATAACGGTGCAGCCATTTTAATTGAATCCCATGATTCACTTACCATAAATAATGTAAGATTCATCAATAACCATGCAGCAGGAAATGGGGCAGTATATGGTGATGACAGCTCCCAAATAATAAGCAACTGTTATTTTGAAAACAATACGGCCAAATTTGGAGGAAGCATTTATTCCCAAGATACGGAAACACAAATTATTAATTCAACATTTATTAATTCAACATCCCAATATGGGCCTGCAATATATCATTTTGGAACCGTGTTTGACATTAGAATATGTGAAATAACTATTCAAGATTGTATCTTTAAAAATTTACATGCTGAAGAAAGTGCTGGAGCCATAGGGCTTAAAAAAATTAGAAACATAAAAATTAATAACTGTACATTCATGAACACGACATCCAGTAAAAATGGAGGTGCAGTATATATTGACTTTAGAGATATAAAATCTGCAGGTTCTGCAGAAATTAAAAAATCCAGATTCTTAAATTCAACTGGAGATTATGGTGGTGCAATAGTACAGTTATTAGGTCAGTTAAATTTAGAAGACTGCGAATTCTGTGATAATGCCGCATTATACAGGGGAGGAGCAATTTACCTTTCAGGACTAGAAGAAGCAACTATTAACAATACCAACATCTATAGAAACAAGCTACAATATAATGATTCTTATGGTGGGGGACTTTATAGCGATTATTCCAATACAAATATTGAAAACTGTGAATTTATTAACAATACCAGACAGGGAATTTATGCATATGATAAGAAATTAAACGTTGAAAATACATTGTTTTCAAATAATGGAGAAGATATACATGGAGTTTTCACTGAATGTAACCTAACAAATAATACTTTTGTTGAAAATAAAACTTTATGTTTAAATGATACCAATTATGCAAGCAATGTCCATGAAATAGCCGAAAGTATTTCCCTTATAAACAACACGATTAATGTGGAAACCCTTCCATCAAAATACGACTCACGTGACTGGGGATGGGTAAGTTCAGTTAAAGACCAAGGCCCGATGGGTGCCTGCTGGACATTCGGTACGTGCGGTGCATTAGAATCAGCGTTACTAAAAGCAACCGGCATTGAATATGACTTTTCAGAAAACAATATGCAGAGCAGTATGCTGCAATACTCAAGATACGGCATAGAAACGGCGACTGAAGGAGGGAAGGTTAAAGAACAAGGATTAGAATATATTCTATCATGGTTTGGTGTGATGCCTAGCGAATATGATACCTTTGATGAATTAGGTAAATTATCCCCATTAATGTATGGAAATGAAAAGATTCATGTCTTTGATGCGATTTTCGTAGGTCCCCGTAAAAATGCAACAGACAATGACGAGCTTAAAAAAGCAATATTGAGATGCGGATCTGTAGTTGGAGGATTTTACTATTGGCCTGATGATAACTACTTTAATGAAACAACTTCAGCGTATTATCAAACTGAAACCCCCATTACAGACCACATGGTAAGTTTTATCGGTTGGGATGACAATTATCCTGCTTCAAACTTTAAAATAACCCCTCCTGGTGATGGGGCATTCATCTTAAAAAATAGTCATGGAACAGAGTTTGGAGAGAATGGATTTTTATACATTTCCTACTATGACCAAAGTGTTTTAAACAATACAATTGCAATAGGATTCATAATTGAAAATACTGAAAACTACACAACAAACTACCAGACAGATTTGGGGGGAAAGTTAAATATAATTTCTGATGATGGAAACATCATGCGTTATAAAAACATTTACGAAGCAAATTCTACAGAATCCATAAGTGCAGTTGGAACCTACTTTGAAGCAGATGAAAACTATACCCTTGAAATCTATGTAAATGATGAGTTAGTACATACTCAAAGCGGAGCTTCACCGTTTTACGGTTACCATACAGTCAAACTAACAAAAGAAATCCCAATTAAAACCGGAGACAATTTCACGGCACTAATGAAAAAGACATCAGTTCCAACATTTTCCAGATCAAGGCAACACTACCTGAAAAATGTAAGTTTTATGGATTCAGGTGACGGATGGAAAGATTTAGCAGCACAGCTTGAAACAGTCTCACTAAAAGTTTATACTAAAGAT
Organism: Methanobrevibacter sp.; assembly: GCA_017553445.1. Taxonomy (GTDB): domain Archaea; phylum Methanobacteriota; class Methanobacteria; order Methanobacteriales; family Methanobacteriaceae; genus Methanocatella. The sequence goes on from JAFZMD010000089.1 coordinate 4,870, forward strand.
TTAGCTATCTACACCCAAGACCTGGTTAAAATCTATAAAAACGAATCAATGTTCGTTGCTGAAATTGATGATGCCGGCGTTAACGTAACATTTGAAATTAACGGTAAAAACTACACTAGAGTCAGTGATGAGAATGGAACCGCTTCAATGGCAATCAATTTAGGACCTGGAAACTACACAATCAAAACAACCTACAATAATGCTACAGTTGAAAACACAATTACGGTATTGCCTACATTAATAGCTGAAAATCTTGTAAAATACTACAGAAACGAATCACAGTTCTTTATTGATTTGATTGACGGTGAAGGCAACCCGGTTAGTGGTGTTAACATTACCATGAACATCAATGGAGTATTCTATAACCGTGAAACCAATGAAAACGGAACAGCAAGATTAAACATCAACTTAATCCCTGGAGAATACATCCTAACAGCCATTGATCCGTTAACCGGTCTTCAAATGTCCTATAACATCACAGTGCTTCCGGTTTTAACTGCCGAAGACATGGAGATGACCTACAAGAACGGCTCACAATTCAGTGCAAAAGTAGTTGACGGTCAGGGAAAAGCTTTAGCCAATGCTAAAGTAACATTCAACATCAATGGAGTATTATATCATAAAACAACTGATGAAAACGGAACAGCCAAGTTAAACATCAACCTAATGGCCGGCGAATACATCATCACATCCCAATACGGTCAGGCAACAATTTCAAACAAAATAACAATTACTGCATAAGAGGAATGATTCATTCCTCCATTTTTCTATTTTTTAATATATTGTCCTACCCAATACGAACAAAAATCCACCAAATCCTGATTTTGCATAACAAACCTTAAATAATCTTTTTTATAAATGTTAATATAGTATTAAAGGAGGTAAAAATTTGAATAAAATAAAAATATTTCTAATACTGATTGTACTATTTATCTCCATTAGTGCGGTTTCGGCTGAAGGAAACTTCACAGCACTTCAAAACGAAATCGACACTAGTGACAATAGTATAGACATACAACAAGACTATAAATACGATAATTTGGCCGACAATGGCCTTGAAAATGGAATTTTAATAAATAAAAGCGATTTTACTATAAATGGTAATGATCACACTATCGATGGTTCTAATCAAGCCAGAATATTCAATATTATTGGATCCAATGTTACGATTTTAAATCTTAATTTTATAAATGGAAATTCAGATGATGGTGCTGCTATTTTAACTGAACAGGACATCACTATAAATAATGCATCGTTCATTAATAATAATGCTACAAACGGAATATTACGTTGTAATGATGGATCAGGAGTTACAATAACTAATTGTTATTTTGATAACAATACCGCAAAATTTGGAGGGATTTATTCCTTTAGATCACCATTACATATTACTAATTCAACTTTTACTAATTCAAAATCCACATATGGTCCAGCAATATATACTGAATATAATATTGACCATGATTTAATTGTAGAGAATTGTATTTTTGAAAATTTATTTGCTGAAGAAAGTGCCGGAGCTATAGGGGCAAGAGTTGTAAATACGATAAAAATCAATAATTGTACATTCACAAATACAACATCATGCAAAAATGGTGGTGCAGTGTATTTAGATCCTTTATACAACACCGATAGAGCATATAGCCCTACAATAGAAATTAATAAGTGTAAATTCTTTAATACAACGGGAGATTATGGCGGTGCATTAACAATATTATCTGCAGGCATAGGCCATACACGTCAAGTAGAATCTCCATTATATTTATTTTTTGGTAATTTAGATATGAATGACTGTGAATTCTATGACAATACTGCATTATATAGTGGAGGAGCCCTTTACATCTCCGGAATAAATGGAACTATTAAGAATACAAAATTTTATAGAAACAAAATATCTTATGATTTGGATAATGAATCTAATGGCGGGGGCATTTATATTGATTTTTCCAATGCAACTATTGAAAACTGTGAATTTATAAACAATACAAAACAGGGAATTTATGCATACGATAACCACTATATAAAATATGAATCAAAATATGAAAATGGATCTATATATAAAATTTTTGAATATGACAATAAATTAAATGTGAAGGATACTACATTTTCAAATAATGGTGAATCGATACGTGCTGTTTTCACTGATTGTGAAGTTGATGATAGAAGCATTTATGAAGAGGGTTCTTTGATATTAAATGATACTAATTATTTAAGCAATGTTCATGAAATAGCAAAAAGCATTTCATTTATTAATAATACGATTAATGTAGAAACTCTCCCTTCAAGATACGACTCACGTGACTGGGGATGGGTAAGTTCAGTTAAAAAACAAGGCAACATGGGTGCTTGCTGGACATTCGGTGCATGCGGTGCATTAGAATCAACATTATTAAAGGCAACAGGTATAGAATATGACCTTTCAGAAAACAATATGCAAGATAATATGCTACAATTCTCAAAATACGGCATAATTGGGCAAGTTGAAGGGGGAAAAGATGGAATGGGATTAGAATATGTTCTCTCATGGTTTGGAATAATGCCTAGTGAATATGATCCCTATGACGAAGCAGGTAAACTATCTCCAATAATTATTATTGATGATGAAAAAATTCACATCTTTGATGCGATTATTGTTGAACCTCGTAAAAATTCAACAGACAATAATGCGCTTAAACAAGCAATATTAAGATGTGGGTCTGTAGTCGCATCATATGATAAATATAGCCAGTATAATGAAAAAACTGCATCATACTATCAAAATTATTCTAATTATACCAACCATTGTATAAGTCTTGTTGGTTGGGATGACAATTATTCAGCTTCAAAATTTTCAACAACCCCACCAGGTGATGGAGCATTCATCATAAAAAACAGCTGGGGAACTAATGAAGGAGAGAATGGATTCATGTACATTTCCTACTATGACACAAGTCTTTTAAACACATCATTTGCAATAGGATTTATAATTGAAAATACTGAAAACTACACAACAAATTATCAGACCGATTTAAGCGGACTTCAAAAAACAATAACCAATAATGGAAGTATTATAAGTTATAAAAATACTTATGAATCAGAATATGGTCCAGAGTTAATAAGTGCAGTCGGAACCTACTTTAAAGAGGATGAAAACTACACACTTGAAATTTATGTAAATGATGAATTAATGCATACGCAAAGTGGAATTGCACCATTTACAGGATACCATACAGTGAAACTAACAGCAGAAATCCCAATTTCAACTGGAGAGAATTTCACAGCACTGATGAAAAAAGCATCAGTTAGAACATTTGAAATGTCAAAACAACCATGCAAAGAAAACATGACGTTTATAGATTTAGGTGACGGATGGAAAGATTTAGCATTGGAAAATAAAACAATCTCACTAAAAGTTTATACTAAAGATTTAGAAATCTACACCGAAAACCTAGTTAAAATCTATAAAAACGATTCTAAATTTGTTGCTAATATCGGTGCAGTCAATGAAACCGTTACCTTTGAGATAAACGGTAAAAACTATACTAGAGTCAGTGATGAGAACGGTACTGCTTCAATGGCAATCAACTTAGGTCCTGGAAACTACACAATCCAAACAACATACAATAACGTCACGGTTGAAAACAACATTACAGTATTGCCTACATTAATAGCTGAAAATCTTGTAAAATACTACAGAAACGAATCTCAATTCTTTATTGATTTAATTGACGGTGAAGGTAATCCAGTAAACGGTACTAACATTACCATGAACATCAATGGAGTATTCTATAACCGTGAAACCAATGAAAACGGAACTGCGAGATTAAACATCAATTTAATCCCTGGAGAATACATTCTAACAGCCATTGATCCGCTAACCGGTCTTCAAATGTCCTATAACATCACAGTTCTTCCGGTTTTAACTGCCGAAGACCTGGAGATGACCTACA
>JAFZMD010000090.1 GCA_017553445.1 Methanobrevibacter sp.
ATTCAAAAGGATTGGAACTGGAGCTCTTGCATGTGCTATCGCATCTATCGTTGTCGGAATATTTTGTATTATTTTAACTGGAGGTATCTAAGATGTCTGCTGGTGGAAGTGCTGACGGTGCAGCTGCAGGTGCAGTAGATTCAATGCACTTATTAATTTTAGGTGTCGTTGGCGGATTACTTTGTATTTATTTATCAGGCTTTTTAGGTGATGTTGTAGGCCCAGTTATCGCTGCTATTGGTGCAGTATTAGCTATCGTATGGGGAGCAGATGCTATTCGTAGAGTAGCAAGTTACGGTTTAGGTACTGGTGTACCTTCTATCGGTTACATGTCTCTCTCCGTTGGTGTAATCTCAGCATTAACAGGTCTCGCTTTAGCTGTTATGTTAAATATGGCAATCGTTGGACCTATCGCTGCTTTTGTAGTTGCAGTTATTATTGGTGCTATCATCGCTATTGTCGCAACCAAAATTGTAGGTATGAAAATCCCTATTATGCTTCAATGTACCATTGAAATTGCAGGTGCTGCTACCTTATCAATTTTAGGATTTGCTGTTGCTATTGCAGGTTCATATGACATGACTGCAATTTTAGAAAATGTTGTTGCTACTGGTTTTATTGCTGTATTATTTATTATGTGTACTATGGCTATCCAACACCCATTCAACGCATGTTTAGGACCTAACGAAGATCAATTAAGAACTCTCAAATGTGCATGTTCTACTGCATTCTTATCTATGACTATTGTTGGTCTTTTATCTGCTGCTACTGGTGGATTAGGTTGGTTTGTTGTATTAGTCATAGGTTTAATCGGATGGATTGTATCATTCAGAGCATTCGTATTAGCTTCTATCAACGATGCAGCATCAACCAAATGGGCTGGATTATGGCCTAAAGTGGAGCAATAGATTAGGAGGAATCAAATATGGCTCAAATGTTACCTATGATTCAGGTCGTACCTGAAATGAATTTCGCATTAGATCCTGTAACCGGGATTATCGGATCATCTTTAGGTGGAGGAGTTATACTCCTATCTATGGATGAAGTGAATGAACAAGTAGCAAAAGTGGAATTGGCTGCTGATGAATTAATGGCTTCATTAGACCCATACACAAGCCCTGCTGGATCTTACCCTGGAAGGGAAGGTTCCTATGTTACTGCAGGAATGTTAACAAACATGGTATATGGATTCTTATTAGCATCATTCATCATATTTGCTGCATTCCCAATTTTACAAGCATTGGGGGTATTATAGATGGCTGACAAAAAAGCTCCTGCAGACGGCTGGCCGGTTATTAGTGGGGATTACATTGTAGGTGATCCTGAAAGCCCTGTTGCAGTAACCACACTTGCTTCTCACATTGAAGCAGACTTATCTGGAGCAGCAATTGCAGGACCATGTAAAACAGAAAACTTAGGAATAGAAAAAGTAGTTGCAAACATTATCTCTAACCCTAACATCCGTTTCTTAATCTTAACCGGTGCTGAAGTACAAGGACACATTACTGGTCAAAGTATTCAAGCATTACACGAAAACGGTGCGGACCCAGATAAAAAGAAAATTATCGGAGCAACCGGTGCTATTCCTTTCGTAGAAAACATTCCACTCGACGGTATTGAAAGATTCCAAAACCAATTAGAACTTGTTGACTTAATCGATACCGAAGATACTGGAGCGATAAATGCTAAAATTAAAGAATGCGTAGAAAAAGATCCAGGTGCTTTTGAAGAAGAAGCTATGATTATTTCTGTAGACGATGACGATGGCGATGAAGACGAAGGCGAAGCTATGAAAGTTGTATCTGCTGAAACTGCTCTTATTGAAGCAAGAATCAGAGATATCAACACCAAAATCGACATGGTCGGGGCTATTCAAAGAAATATGGCTGGTAATTATGCTGGTAAAGTCCAAGGTATAATGATAGGATTAGCTTTCACTTTAATAGTTGGAACTTTATTCTTGATGTTCTAGAGGAGGATTAATTATGGTACAAATTTCAAACAAACCAAATATAAGCAGTATGAAAACTGTCGCAGATGATGCCGAATACAGTTCAAAACTCCTTGCAAGAGAAGGTAAATTATTTGCAGGTTTACTCGCAACAAGGGTAAAAGGGTTTGCAATTGGTATTTGCATTGCTTTACTCTTTATCGTAATTATTCCTTTCATTGCAAAAGCAATAGGATTATAGAGGTGTTATTATGAGTGACGAAAATTCAATACCTCAAGTAATGGTATCCGCAGATGATTTCAACCCTATCATTGCAAAATTAGATGAAGCAGAAGAAAAAGTTGATTTTACTGTTGGGGAATATTATCAACGTTTAGGCCAACAAAGTGGTAGAGATGTTGGTATATTATACGGTATTATACTTGGATTAATTATTTTAGTTGTAGCTATAAAATTCGGTATAGCTTCAATGTTAACTACCTTATTATAGAGGAGGTTTATACTTATGTTTAGATTTGAAAAAGAACAACTCGTCATAGATATTGCCGGTGTAAAAATGGGGGGCCAACCTGGTGAATACCCTACCGTTTTAGCAGGAACTATCTTTTACGGCGGACACAAAATTATTAGTGATGAAAAAGCTGGTGTCTTTGATAAAGATGCTGCTGAAGGATTAATTAAAACTATGGAAGAAATGTCTGATGTAACCGGAAACCCTTGTGTTGTACAAACTTTCGGTGCTACTGCAGATGCTATGGTAAAATACTTAGAATTTGTAGGAGACGTCTGTGACAAACCTTTCCTTATCGACTCAACTGCAGCTGCTGCAAAAATTGCAGGTGTAGAATATGTTCAAGAAGCAGGATTAGCTGAAAGGGCTGTTTACAACTCTATCAGTATGGCTGCAGAACCTGGCGAAATTGAAGCTCTTAAAAACTCAGACATCGATGCATCCATTCTCTTAGGTTTCAACCCAATGACTCCTGGAGTACCTGGTAAAATCGAAATTTGGGAAACTGGTGGTTCAGTAATCGACAAAGGTATTCTTGAAATGGCTGATGAATGTGGAATCACCAAACCATGGATGGACGTAGCAGTTACTCCATTAGGTCAAGGTGCAGGACCTGCTGTAAGAACCGCTTATGC
>JAFZMD010000091.1 GCA_017553445.1 Methanobrevibacter sp.
CTTCCCATTATCTGGGTTCATACAACGGCTAAAAAATAAATTCAAGTGGTACAAACCAGATGCAGAAGGAGTAGTATTTGTCGATGCTAAAAACACAAGCAAAAAATGCCACCACTGCGAACACATAAAAAAAGAATTAAAAGTAAAAACAAGAAAATGGATATGTCCAAAATGCGGTATGGAACTTGATAGGGACGTAAATGCCGCTATTAATATATTGAACCGATGGTGCCTCGGGGATAGCCTAGAAAATACTCAATAAACCGATTGGGTGAAAAATAATCTAGGAATCCTCGCCTTCCATAAGGCGAGGTTGTTCAAATCTAGATACCAAATTTTTCTTAGCTTGACATTTCTCTTTTTCAGTTAAAACAATAGAACCAATAGGTTCCCAACCATCCCTAAAAATAATAGTAGGTTTATCTGGTGACATGTTAATAATACCTAAAAACTTACATTTACAATTTTATAGGGGTTAATTCTTCTAAATTAAGAATAATACCAATTTCATTATACATAGCTTCAATATTTCTTCTAGCGTTATATTTTTCTTCTTCTGAAAATATTCTAGAACCAATAGGTTCCCAACCATCTCTAAAGATAATAGTAGGTTTATCTGGTGACATGATAATGATACCTCACTTTAGTTATAATTTTAACATTGAAAAAAAATAGAATAAGAATCATCATATATCAATGAAAGTTAATTTTTTAAGTTTTAAATCGATGCCTAAATCTCTATATGATTCTTCAATATTTCTTTCCGCTTCTAATCTTTCTTTCTCAGTAGGATTTTTAGAACCAATACGATCCCAACCATCCCTAAAAATAATAGTAGGTTTTTCTGGTGACATGTTAATGATACCTCACTTTAGTTAATTTAATATTAATTTTCATTTCATTATTTATATATTTTAACAAAAAATCGCCATATATTTTATTTTCAATATTTTTTTCATAATGAAAAGAATCTAAATATAGACTAATAGCTTTTTTACGAATTTCTTCAACAACTCCCTCATCAAAAATCCCTTTTGCTTCTAAAATCCAAAATTCGTCATATCCACAAATCAATTCATAATCCTCATTTTCATTTTCTAAAATCTGAAAATTTTGACATGATGGGGCTGACAAAAATCCCTTTGGATGATTATGGATGCTTGCTACATGATGATTGTCAAAATGACTCTCATAGATTTTTTCAAAAACCTTGCCATCAACATTATCTTCAACAAAACAGTATATTATTTCACCGGTTTTGTAATCAAAAAATAATAAGCATTCATAAGGCATATTTGCCGTTTTTCTTCTAAACAAATCAACTAACTTAACCGCTTTTAAACTAAAATCACAAGGCAAATCCTCAGCAGATATTGAGCCTATATCCCAATCAACATCAAAATGGCAATATTTAAGAAAATCTTGGTCTTTTAATTTCAATTCGAAAGGTAAAACAAAAGCACCCCTATTATCTGTTGAAGTAATAATTTTAATTTCCCTTAAAATATTTATTAAATTTTGTTTAATTGCTATCATAACAAATAATTTTATCATAAAAGTATATAAAGTAGTCAGTTTTAAATAAAAACAATTTTACTGACTTAAAACAATATTTTAAAGACATTGAAATTTTTTAATAATAAAAACAATTTTCTTATAAAAAAATATTTTAACTATTCATTTACATATAATTATAATATGACAGACCAAATGTTTATGGGTGCATCAACTAAACAAGGTTATGATATTGCTACTAAAAGTAGAGAAATCATTCGTGACCTTATTGGTGATGACATTAAAGATTTGAAACCTGCTGAAAGGGATATTGTTGAGCGTATTGTTCACTCAACAGCAGATCCGGAATATGCTAAACTTGTTCATATCAGTGATGATTTTGTTGATTGTGCAATGAAATCTTTAAGAAATAACGAAACTATTTTAACCGACATTAACATGGTTAAATATGGAATAACCCGTTATGAAGGTGAAGTTGAGTGTTACATTAAAAATGAAGAAGTTAAAAAAATAGCTAAAGAGCATCAAATCACAAGAGCCGCTGCAGCTATTAGATATGCAAGCCAAAATGATTTTGAAGGAATTGTTGTTTCTGGAAATGCACCGACAGCTGTTTTCGAAGCTATGGATTTATATGAAAAAGGTGAAATGAATCTTAAAGCCATAGTTGGAGTTCCAGTTGGTTTTGTTGGAGCTGCTGATTCAAAAGAAGCCTTAAAAAATTCAAATATTCCTAATGTTATTACTGAAGGCCCTAAAGGTGGAACACCTATAGCAGTTGCTTGTGTAAACTCATTAATCCAACATTTATAAGTGATAAAATGACTGAAGAATTATTTAATGAATCTAAAAAATATTTCCCTGGAGGAGTTAATTCACCAGTACGTGCATTTAAGCCTTATCCATTTTTTGTTGAAAGTGCTGGAGGATGTAAAATAACTGATAGTGAAGGAAATACTTATATTGACCACTGTCTTGCTTATGGACCATTGATACTTGGACATGGTGACCCTAAAGTCGTCCGTGAAGTTTCAAATCAATTAAGCATTGGTTCAGCTTACGGAGCTCCAACTGAAAATGAAATTAAGCTTGCAAAAGAAGTTGTTGATAGAATACCTTCTGCCGAAATGGTAAGGTTTTGTAACAGTGGAACTGAAGCCACTATGAGTGCCATTAGATTAGCCCGTGGTTTTACAGGCCGTGACAAAATCATTAAATTTGAAGGGGCTTATCACGGAGCCCATGATTATGTTTTGGTTAAGGGCGGTTCAGGTGCAGCATGTTTGCCTGATTCTGCAGGTATTCCAACAGACACTACACAAAATACATTATCTGTTCCATTCAATGATGAAGAAGCATTGACAGAGTTAATTGAAAAAGAAGGAGAAAATATTGCTTGTCTGATTATGGAAATAGTAATGGGTAATGTTGGATGCATTGAACCAAAACCTGGATTTTTAGAGTTTGTACGTAAAATAACTAAAGAAAATGATATAATTTTAATATTTGATGAAGTCATTACTGGTTTTAGAGCTTCCAGAGGTGGAGCTCAGGAATATTATGGAGTCACTCCTGACCTAACAACATTAGGTAAAATTGTCGGTGGAGGACTTCCAATGGGAGCATTTTGTGGAAAAAGAGAAATTATGGAACTAATAGCTCCTCAAGGACCAGTTTATCAAGCAGGAACCTTTAGTGGTAACCCAATTTCTGTCCAAGCAGGATTATCTACATTATCCCAGTTAGATGATAAATTTTATAAAGATTTAGAAAGAAAAGGTAATTTCTTAAGAGGAAACATTGAATCAATAATTGATGACGAGCAATATAATATTCAATGTGTAGGACTCGCATCAATGTTTCAGATTTATTTAAATCCTGCTGAAGTTTATAATTATGCTGATGCTAAAAAATCAGATACTGAAAGCTTTTTAAGATACTTCAGAGCACTTTTAAAAGAGGGTGTATTTATACCGCCTAGCCAATTTGAATGTAATTTTATTTCAAGTGCTCATAGTATGTCTGACTTACAGGACACTTCTGATGCAATTGAAATTGCTTTGGCTGTGGCTTTAAATAAGAAAAATAAATTTTAAGGTGTTTAAATGGTAGATTACAAAGAAATTGCATCATATATCATTATACTTGCAGTTGTACTGATTGTAGCTCAACACCTGAATGTTGTTGTTTCAGGAAGTATGGAGCCTGTATTTTATAGAGGAGACATTGTAGCCGTTGAAAAAGCGGACCTACTTGGAATTCAGGAATTTGACCCTAAAGACGTTCAAATAGGAGATATTGTTGTTTACGATGCAAAATGGTTTAACCAACCGGTAATTCATAGAATTATTGATGCCAAAGAAATAAACGGATCAACGATGTATGAGATTAAGGGAGACAACAATAACCGGTCAGATCCATACTACGTATCCCCAAATCAGATTCAGGCTAAAGTAATGAAATGGGGAGATACCCCAATTGTAATACCGAAAATTGGTTATCTCTCATTATGGTTAAGAGGATTATAATTATTATAAAGGTGAATTAATGTATTTTGAAATTGAAAAACAAGCAATTGATGCTTTAAATAAAGCATTGGATCAATATGATGAAGATATAGACAGGAACTTTCGTTTAGACTTTCCACCAGACCCAAAATTAGGGGATTTGGCCAGTACAATAGCCTTTGCACTTACTAAAAAACTAAAAACTTCACCAAATCTTGTTGCTGAAGATTTGGTTTCTAAAATAGAAGTTCCAGATATATTTGAAAAGGTTCAAAACTTCGGTCCTTATGTTAATTTCTTCATTGACTATTCAAAATTTTCAAAATTATTGCTTGAAAAAGTAGATGAAGATTATGGAAGACTAGAAAAGGCAGATGAAAAGGTTGTTTTGGAACATACTTCCGCCAATCCTAACGGACCACTGCATATCGGACATGTGCGTAACTCTATTTTTGGAGATTCACTTGCAAGACTATTGAAATTAGCAGGCCGTGAAGTTGAAACCCAATATTATGTAAATGACATGGGTCGCCAAATTGCCATCATAGTTTATGGTATAAGAGAAATGGGCTTGAAAATTGAAGACCAGGAAGGAGAAAAAATCGATGAAAAAATCGGTAAATTATATTTCCTTGCAAACAAAGAAGTTGATGAAAACGAAAGTGCCAATGAAAAGGTAAGTGAGCTTATTCAAAAATATGAAGAAGGCAATGATGAGGAACTGAATAAAACCTTTGAAAATGTAGTTGAAAGCTGCGTTTCAGGAATAAAGGAAACCCTCAATAGAATCAATATTCATCATGACAAATTCGTATGGGAAGGTCAGTTCATTAGAAATGGAGATGTGGATAAACTTGTTAACTACTTTGAAAAAGAAGGATTCGTATCTCACGAAGATGTTGACTACATTGACCTGACATTCTATAATATAGAAAAAGAATTTGTTTTAAGAAGGTCAAATGGTACATCCCTTTACTCAACAAGAGATTTGGCATATCACAGATATAAAGCAACTCTTGGAGATTTGGTTTTAGACATTTTAGGTTCAGACCATAAGTTATCTTCAAAACAGATGAAAGTAATCTTTGAAGAAATCCTTAAAGAAAAGGCTCCTGAAGTAATATTTTACGAATTCATCACATTGCCTGAAGGGTCAATGTCAACAAGGAAAGGCAAATTCATATCAGTGGACGATTTGGTTGATGAAGCTATATTAAGAGCAACTGACGAAATCAAATCCAGAAACCCTGAATTATCTGATGAAGAAATCGAACCAATGGCTGAAAATATTGGAATTGGAGCTATCAGATTCTTTATAGCAAAATTATCCCCAGAAAAACATTTAACATTTAAATGGGATGAAGCATTAAGCTTTGAGAGAGGCTGTGCTTCAATACAGTATGCTCACGCAAGAGCTTCTAAATTACTAAACAAATCTGGAAAGGATATTTCAACTCTTGAAATTGATGAAAATTGGATTCCTAATGAAGCAGAACAGGATTTAGTAAGACTAATAGCTAAATTCCCACAAGTCGTTGAGGATTGTGCCAACAAGAAAAGAGTTCACAATATCACCCAATACTGTCAGGATTTAGCAGGATCATTTAATAAGTTCTACAAATCAGAACAAGTTATTGGTTCAGATGTTGAAGATACCAGATTGATTTTAGTTGAAAGAGCAAAAATAACTATTAAAAATGCTTTAGATATTTTAGGAGTGCCTGCTCCTGAAAAAATGTAGATGGGTTTAGAAACTCATCTTAAATTTCTTTTTTTGTAAAATTTTAAAGTAATAAAAGCAAATTAAAAAATTTATTGTAGATTAAAATTAATCTACAAAGTGTATATAATCTTCTTTTCTAGGCAATGGCTCCGGTGCTTCCATATCAGGATAACCTAATACTACATGACCGATTCCTTCGTAAGTTTCAGGAATTCCCCATTTCTTTAAAAGTTCTTTTCCCTTTTCAGATGCGAATTCATCACGTGCACGATGTATCCAGCATGACCCAACACCAACAGCATGAGCTGCATTAACCAATACACATAATACGCTAGACCCATCCTCTACATATGTAGGAAACTCGCTATCAGCTAAAACAATCAACAATGTTTTTGCTCCATATAACGGATCCATATCATCCGGCACTTCAATAGGGAAAAAGCTTCTGTTCCACTCTGAGAACTCCTTAATCGTATCTGGATTTTGAATTACAACAATTTTTGGGCTTTGTGCTCCACGGCCGGTTGGTGCATAAGTTCCCGCTTCCAAAATGGTATTTAAATCCTCATCTGAAATCTGTTCATCTTTGAATTTACGAATGCTTCTTCTAGATTTTAAATCTTCAATTGTTTGGTTCATACAAGTCCCTCACTAATCTTAATCAAAGTTTTCTTAAAATTAATATATTCCTCTTCAGTTAAATCCTTTTTAATGATGTCATCCCATTTTTCATCATAATTCATAACTTTTTTGGCAATTTCTGCACCTTCATCAGTTACTGTTATAATCTTTTTTCTTTTTTCGGGCGTTTTTTTAACAAAACCCTTTTTCTCAAGTTTTTCTAAATTTCTGGTTACCGTACTTTCATTCAAATAAAGTGCTTTGGCCAGATCTTCCTGACTAATACCATCATGATTATATATTTCAATTAAAAAGGGATAAAGGCCATAGGTCAAATTAACGTCTTCAACCTTATTGTTTAAATATTTTGCATGATGTCTATAAATTAATGAAATGAAGGGTGTTGTTGGCATTTCCTGACTAAATTCCATTTGAATCTCTCCTTCCTATTAATCTATTTATATACAATTCAATGCAAGCATAACATATCAGAGATCCGATTCCTCCACCCAATAGCATTCCGCAATATATTCCGAACTCACCCATGTTAAAGACAAAGCCTAAAAGATAAGCAAATATCAATACCAGTATAAATTCCCTGAAAGTGGTTAAAATAAAGGATATTGTACCTTTTCCAACTCCCTGAAATACATTTCCTGCACTTGCTCCAAATGGAACATATAAAATAAATAAACACATTATTTGTAAGAAACTGGCTATCATCGGCTCCAGCTGTGCACTGTTTTCTGAATATGAAAAGACAAAAGCAATCTGATTTGAAAATACATTCAACAATATGCAAACAATTATTGATGCAATTAATGCAACCTTTACGGCATAACGTGCGGTGACTCTTAGATTTTCATATTTTCTGGCACCGAAAGCAACTCCGGCAACGGAAATTGCTGCTGTTCCAACACCGATAGCTGGAAGCATGCCTATACTGATTATTCTCCATCCTGCAGTATATACGGCCACTGCAACAGGTCCTGATACAATAGTAAGCATATAATTAACGAATACTGTTAAAACAGATAATACCAGCTGCTCCAAACTGGCCGGAATACCGACTACCAATATATCCTTATACATTGTCCAGTCATTTGTAAAATCAGATAAGTTATATGATAAATAGGTATCTTTTTTCACATATATCCAATAGAACATTAAAACTAGACTGATAAATGGTCCGAGAGCTGTTGCCCAAGCTGCCCCGGATATTCCTAAATTTAAAGTGTAAATGAATATAGGGTCTAAAATCATATTTATTATAGCTGCTAGCGCTATTGGTATTGTAGCTCTTTTAATATCTCCTTCAGCCCTGAATGCTCCACCTACAATAGGTGGCATTAATAGTGCAAATGTCCATGAAAATACGATAAAACCATAATCCATTGCATAGTTAATTACACTGCTTGCACCCATCATGTTAAGCAATGATTCCATAGATAATATAAAAACAATAGATATTATAACTGATACAATAACACTTAAAATTATATTGTGTATTGCTGCATTATTTGCCGAAGATTTATCTTCTGCTCCAATATAACGTGAAATCAATGAATTACCACCGGCACCTATTCCGTTTCCAAAGCCAACAAGAATCATAAACAGTGGTGTGATGTATCCAAGAGCAGCTAAAGGCTCAGGACCAAGTCCTGCAACCCAGATACTATCAATAATATTATTTGCAAAAATTAAAAACATACTAGCAATAATTGGTACAGATAATTTGTTTATTGCTTTTTTAGGGTCTCCCGTAATCATTTCTATATTTGAATTCTTTTCCATCGTATACCTCTCTTGCATATGCAATCATACACTTGTATATGCAAGTGTTAGTATTTAAATATTTTTAAAAATATAATGTATTATAAGGAGAATCTTATTATGAAAGTCTTAGTTGTTGGAACCGGTGCTCGTGAACATGCCATAGCTGATGGTTTAAAAGATGACGTTGAGCTATACTGTTATATGAGTAAAGTAAACCCTGGAATGAGTAAAATTGCAGATTTTAAACAAGGAAATGAAGGAGAAGTCGAAAAAGTAGCCGAATTTGCTAAAGAAAATGATATTGACATTGCATTTATTGGTCCTGAAGCTCCTCTTGAAAAGGGAATCGTTGATGAGCTTGAAAAAAATGGAATTAAATGTGTTGGACCTTGTAAAAGTGCAGCAAGAATAGAAACCGATAAATCATTTATGAGAAAATTATTTGAAGATTATGATATCGAAGGATCATTGATTTACAGAGTGTTTGACAATTACGATGATTTGAGTGCATTTCTAGATGACTTTGACCAGGATGTTGTAGTCAAACCTGTAGGATTAACCGGTGGTAAAGGAGTTAAAATCGTTGGCGACCATCTTAAAGACAATGAAGAAGCAAAAGAATATTCAAAAGAAGTTATAGATAATGAAATGGGTGGATTTGCACAGGTAATAATTGAAGAAAGAGCAATCGGTGAAGAATTCACTATTCAAGCATTCTGCGATGGTGAACATATTGCTCCTATGCCAGCTGCTCAAGACCATCCTCATGCATTTGAAGGAGATGTTGGTGCAATTACTGGTGGAATGGGTTCATACTCAGACGCTAATGGATTATTACCATTTTTATCTCAAGAAGATTATGATAAAGCAGTTAAAATAATGGAAGATACTGTTAAAGCTATTGCAAAAGAAGCTGAACCATATAAAGGTATATTATACGGCCAATTTATGTTAACAGCAGATGGACCTCGCGTAATTGAATATAATGCAAGATTCGGTGATCCGGAAGCAATGAATGTATTGCCTTTACTTAAAACACCATTGATTGATGTTTGTCAAGCAATCGTTGACGGTACTTTAGATAAAGTGGAATTCGAACCAAAAGCAAGTGTATGTAAATACATTGTCCCTGACGGATATCCGGAAACAGAACATGCAGGTGAAATTATCGAAATAGATGAAAAAGCCATTGAAGATATGGGTGCAAAAGTATTTTATGCTGCAGTAAGTCTTGAAGACGATGGAATTCACTTGTCAGGTTCAAGAGCTTTAGGTATCGTTGCTAGTGGTGAAAACATTGCTGAAGCAGAAGAAATCGCTGAAAAAGCATGTGAATATGTTAAAGGTAATGTATATCACAGAAGCGATGTTGGAACTAAAGAATTAGTTGAAAAACGTGTGGCACATATGAAAGAAATTTTAAACTAAATTTCTTTTATCTTTATTATTTATAAGTATAATCAAACCATCACTTAAATTAAATATTTGATAAATTATTTTAATAGTACAGATAATAACTAGTAAAATTTTTAAAAGGATTTATAATATAATAAAAGTTAATTGGAATAATAATAGATTAAACAAAATGCATGTATATGTAAAAAAATAAAGAGTGGGAAAATTAAATTTCCCTAATTAATACTATTTTTTCCTTCTTAAAGCAGCGCATCCTAAAGCTATTAAAGCAAGCAATACCATTATAAATGGATTTCCAGTTACAGGAAGAACATCCTCGGATTCTTGAACCGTAACAGGATAAGATTCATCAGGACTATCCTCCACAATAACTACATCAAAATCATAATTATTAGTCATGTTAGGATCATATGTATCACTTACAACTCTTGCTTCATTTATAATCTCTCCAGTTCCTACAACTATTGTTTCAACAAGCAAAGTGACATCTTCATCATTTTTAATATCACCTATAGTCCAAACACCATTAATTGAGTCGTATGAACCTTTAGTTGCATCATATGAAACAAATTCTAATGTATTAGGTAAAACATCAATGACTCTGGTATTAACTGCTGTATCCGGACCTAAATTGATTACAACTATTTTCCAGGTTACACGGTTACCTTCAATGCTGACAACAACTTTACTTATTGATAAATCTGCAACCGAATTAACATTAGCAGTATCATTATCCATATTGTTATCCATATTAGGGTCTGGAGTAGAACTGTTTACACTAGCAACATTGACAATATTTGCATTGGTAACATTTACTAAAGTATCAATCACTAATGAAACAGAAGACATACTTTCCAATTCGCCAATAGTCCAAACACCAGTTGATGGATTGAAAGTACCTTTTTCAGTTTGATAATTATAATAAATTAAACCTGAAGGTAATCTATCAACTACGTTTACATCATTGGCAGCATCAGGCCCCTTATTAAATACAACAATAGTCCATGAGATGACATCTCCATAGTTTGGATTGTTTTTGCTAACAAATTTAACAATAGACAAGTCAGCCATAGGATTTGAAGTAGTAGTATTATTAGCCACATTATTGCCTTTATCAGGATCAAAAGTACTGCTATTAACCCTAGCAAGATTGACAATATTTGCATTGGTAACATTTACTAAAGTATCAATTACCAAAGTAGCAGTTTCACCATAAGCCAAATCCCCAATAGTCCAAACACCAGTTAACGGGTCATAAGCACCATTAGAATCATCAGACTGATAAATCAAACCAGCAGGCAAATTATCAACAACATAAACATCTTTGGCATCAGCAAGGCCATTATTAGTTACAATAACGGTCCATGAAATGATATCACCCAAATTAGAAGTTGAATTAGAAACCAACTTAACAACAGACAAATCAGCACCCAATACAGTAGTTGAATTATTTGCATAAATATCGTCTGTTTTATCACTTTTTGCTACAATTACATTAGTAAAGTTACCTATTTTAGTAGTGTTGAAAACAACGAAGAAATCTGCAACTCTCATAGATTCCAATGGATATAAATAAGTCCAAGTTAAATCATCATTTTTAGCCCATCTATCAGTATAATCATACCAGGTTACATATTCTAAACCTTCAAATTCAAATTCAGTGACCGTAATATTATTTAAAGTTACATCACCTGAATTTTCAACAACGATTTCAAAGATAACCTGATTTCCAACTGCAACAGTTTTATTGACTGTGACTTTTTGTAAAGTCAATTCAGATTTTAAAACATCGACGGTATCATTAGCAGTTTGATTTGGAAGTTTATCTGAGATTGAAACCACGACATTTGTGAAATGTCCAGTTTTAGTAGTATTGAATACTACGAAGAAAGCAACACCTTCCTCTGGAGATATATAATGTGTTAAAGTCCAAGATAAATCATCATTTTTAGTCCACAAAGCAGTATTATCATACCAAGTTAGATATTCTAAACCTTCAAATTCACTTTCTTTAACAGTGATATTATTTATATTTACTTTTCCTGTGTTTTTAATCATGATTTCAAAGGTTACTTCTTCTCCAACAAGAACTGTACTATTTATAGCTACCTTTTCAATAGTGTATTCCGGTTTTACAACTTCAACAGTGTCATTTGCCGTTTTATTTGAAATTTCTTTAGAATCTATGACAATTACATTGGTCCAATTACCAACATCAGTAGCATTAAATACTACAAAGAATCCTAATTCTTCATTTGGAACTAAAATAGTTTTTAAAGACCAGGACAAATCATCATTTTTAATCCACAACCCAGTATCATCATACCAAGTTAGATATTCTAAAGCATCAAATGAAGACTCCTTAACAACAACATCATTTAAAGCAATTTCTCCAGTATTTCTAACAATGATTTCGAAAATAACTTCTTCACCGATAGAAACAATCTTATTAATAGTTATTTTGCTTACATCCAATTCAGGTTTTAGAACTTCAACAGTGTCATTTGCCGTTTTATTTGGAGTTTCATCAGAACTGACAACAATGACATTGGTCCAATTACCAGCATCAGTAGCATTGAACACGACAAAAAATCCTATATATTCTTTTGGAGACAATTTAGAATTTAAAGACCAGGACAAATCATCATTTTTGATCCACAACCCAGTATCATCATACCAACTTATGTATGTTAAGCCGCCATATTGATATTCTTTAACTAAAACATTATTTAACTCTACTTTACCGGTATTTTTAACAGTTACTTCAAATACAACCTGATCTCCAACAGCAACAGTTTTATTAATGGAAATTTTATTCACTTCAAATTCAGGCACAACAACTTCAACGGTATCATTAGCCGTTTTATTGCTACTTTCATTAGAAGTTACAGTTACATAATTAGTAAAGTTACCCTCCTTTGTGGTATTAAAGACTGCATAAAATCTTGAAAGTTCACCTACATACAATATATCGTTGAATGTGAAAGTTAAATCTCCATTGTCAATCCACAAACCTGAATGATCAATAATATGGTCAAATACTAAACCTTCATCAAATTTCTCATAAATAGTGACATTATGTAATCTTTTATCACCAGTATTTCTAACAATGATTTCAAATATTGCCTGAGTTCCATTTAAGACCAGTTTTTCTTGCACATATTTTTCAACGTTTAAATTTGGATTAGTTGCATTTTTTTCCGGATCATAAGGAGGTTCATTCTCATAAACAAATGTAGAATTATTAGCCGTTTTATTTTCCACATTATTTGCACCGGCAGTTACTGTGTTAGTCCAATTACCAGTTTGAGTTGCATTAAATATGACTATTAATGTAGCAACATCATTAGGTTTTAAAGATTGGACTAATTTAAATGTAGGATATTTATCTTCAAAGTTAGGATACCATTCTTCATTATCAACATAAGAATGATATGTTAGATTCTCATAATCTGTCTCTTCAATGAATACTCCCGTTAAAGTAGTCTGGCCGACATTTCTAACAATGATTTGGAAATAAGTCAAATTATTTTTATGGACAAGAGGAGTTAAAGTTACTTTTTCAACTGTGAATTTTGGTTCTACAACTTCAACAGTGTCATTTGCTGTTTTATTTGGAGTGTAATCTGCACCACCAACAACAACATTAGTAAAATTACCTGCTACAGTAGTATTGAAGACAACAAAGAAACCATGAGCCTCACCAACAGAAAGCACATTATTAAAAGTCCACTTATGCTTACCCCCAACAACAGACTCAGTCCAGTGACCTAAACCAAAAGCATGATCAAACACCAAACCATCATATTCAAACTCCTCAACAAATACATTATTCAAATCAATGCCACCAGTATTAGTAACAACAATTTCAAATGTAACCTGCTCACCAACAACAACAGTAGGATTCAAGCTAATCTTTTCAATCTCAAATTTAGGATCTACAACTTCAACAGTTTCATTATCTGTCTTATTTCCAGTTTCATTACTGCCTGCAGTTACTAAATTAGTCCAATTACCTGCTTTAGTAGTATTGAAGACAACAAAGAAACCATGAGCCTCACCAGGAGCAATTGTACCATTGTATTTCCAAAGGTATTTTCCTCCCTCATTATATTCAATCCAATTACCCAAACTATAAGAACTTATAAATTCTAATCCTTCACCATAATCTGTTTCTTCAATAAATACATCAGTTAAATCGATTAAACCGATATTTCTAACAAAAACTTCAAAGTCTACTAATTCACCAACAACGACTGTCTTATTTAAAGCAATTTTATCGACTTTAAAATCAGGCACTGTAACAACAGTGTCATTTTTCGCTGTTTTATTTTCAGTTTCATTGCTACCCGCAACAACAACATTTGTAAATGTACCGACTTTAGTTGTATTAAAGACAACAGATAATATTGTAACTTGATTAATACCTAATACATCATTTAAAGTCCATCTGTTTTTACCATTTACAACCGAATGAGTCCAATGAGTTTGATTTAAGCTATGGCTAAATATTAACCCATCATAACTTGATTCTTCAATAAACACTCCTGTTAAATCTGTTAATCCTGTGTTTCTTACTATAATTTGGAAAGTTGTTTGTTCACCAAGTGTAACAAGAGGTGTAATAGTAATTTTTTCCACATTGAAGTTAGAGTCTAGAACTTCAGTACTGTTTGATGCATTATTATTGTCCATATTTGAATCAGGAGTACTACTATTAACAAATACATTATTAACAATAGTAGTATTGTCTGTATTTACTCTTGTAGTAATCTTTAAGGTAGCTGTATCACCTTTAGCCAGGTTACCAATATTCCAACGACCCGTCTTTAAATTATATCTACCATTAGAATCATCTCTTAAATATGTAAGAGTTGAAGGAAGAATATCAATAGCATAAGAATCAACAGCAATATCAGGACCATTATTGGTAGCAACTATAGTCCAAACAATTTCATCACCAATAACGGAAGTCTCTTTTGAAACCAATTTTATAACACTTAAATCAGCAAGTGAATTTGGAGTAGTTGTATTATCAGCTATGTTATTACTTTCATTTGGGTCATATGTACTACTATTCACATTAGCAATGTTTAAAATAGTAGTATTTGTAATATTTACAATAGTTCTAATAGTTAAAGTAACTACTTGGTTAACATTCAATGTTTTAATATTCCAAACTCCAGTACTTGGATTATAATCTCCATCAGCACCATTAAATATTAATCCATCTGGAATTTGATCAATTACATAAGCATCGGATACATTATTAAATCCATAATTTGTAGCTACAATAGTCCAAGTAATTTCATCTCCAAAATTAGGAGTCTTATTTGAAACATACTTTTCAACGGCCAAATCAGCAACAGGAAGGATTTCAAAGTAGGTCATGTTTGTAATATATTTATATAATCCATCTTCAAAGTGAGTTACATTTACTGAATAGTTTCCTGGAAGAAGACCTTTTTCAGATACACTAGTATTTCCTAAAATGCCCGTTTTGGAAGTAAAATTAATTAAAACTTTACCTGTTTCAAGATGAGTGAGAACTATAGTAATGTTTTGCAAATCTTCACGTGAATCCTGATATAAGATTGTACCATTTTTACTGTTCTCTACACCATCTACTGGATTGATAAGTTTATTTCCAGTGTTATGAGTATCATTTACTGAAGATTCATAAGTTACATTATAAAAGAAGATATTATTTGGTGAACCATCATTATAAATAGCATTGATAATGTTATCTCCACCTCTATGCGTAACATTTATGGTTATAACACCTTCAGGATCATAATAAATACGTTTTTTATTAGATATTGTTGTTAAAAGATAACTCCAAGCTTGATTTTCAATAAAGGTATCATCTTCAATAGTTAAATCTTTGCCTCGGTTATAAATTGCAGAACCGTTACGTGCAACATTATTTTCAAAATAACAATATGCAATATCAGAATTTTCTCCTTCAATATAAATTGCTCCACCTAAACCTTGATTCATGTCTTCTGTAGAAGCAATTGCAGTATTTGAAGTAAAATTAGAATTTAAAATTCTAAGGTTATCCCCCTGAGAGTGTAAAGCACCACCATGAAAGATTGCATCGTTATTATTAAAAACAGAATTATTTACTAAGGTATTGTTACCAACAACATAAACTCCCGCTCCACCTCTAGAAGCAGTGTTGTTTTCAAAAGTGGAATTGTCAATAAAGGTATTGTCCCCAATAATGTATATGGTACCTCTTGAACATTCATGTTCATAGAATTCAGAATTTATTACGGATGAATTCTGTCCGTGAATATAAATTGCGGAACCATTTCCATTAGTTGCATAATTATCCCAAAAAGTACAGTTAATGAAATTATTATAGTTACCCGTGATGTGTACTGCTCCACCTTCTTCAGTACCAGTATTATTTCTAAAGTAACAGTCGACAATATTGTTATAGTGTCCTTCAGGAATTCCATCTAAACCATGGTCAATACCTGCAAGCATATAAGCAGCCCCCTGTTTTGCTGTATTATTTTCAAAAGTACAGTTTTTAACAACAAGGTAATTTTGACTTGAACCTATAGCTCCACCTCTTTCAGTTGCAGTGTTGCCGATGAAAGTACAATTTATAATGTTAGAATGGTAATTTTCATTGATTCCAGCATTACCATGAACATAAATAGCTCCTCCAACACCGGCACTACAATTAATAAAATTAGAATTAAATATATCTACTCTGTTATTTCTTTCACCAGCAACACAAATAGCACCTGAGTGTCTGTTAGTTGTACAGTTAATAAAATTACAATGATCCAATACTGAATTATATGTTACGGCCATTGCAGCATATTCATAATCATTCTCATCCTCTTCTTCTAAAGAATGACAGTTCGTAAAGTTTACATCATATAAATTAGAATTTCTTATAACAAAACCAGCTACAGCAAGTGTAAAATTATCAAACAAAACGTGGTTTAAATTACAGTTAACAAAGAAATTCGGATACATACAAACATCATTAAAGTTTTTAAAAGTTATATTTTCAAAATTACAGTTTTTAATTTCATTACGTTTACTTATAGGAATAGAAGTTATATTGCCTGCATTAAAAATTCCATTGATAAAAGTTAAGTGTTTTTCTGTTGAAATACTAGGATTTCCATTTTTTGCTCCAATGATTTCTTTACCTTCCAAATCAATGATATCTCCATCATTTGCTATTGTTATAGCATCTCTAACATCACTAAAATAATTTCCTTGTACTTTAATAATATTATTTGATTGAAGAACATAATCTTCTTCATTACTTATTCCCAATAAAGTTTTTTCATCTACATTTTCATTTTCAATACTTTTAAGTGATGTTTTTTCACTTTCATTATCATCAATTGAAATATCATTTGTTACATCATCAAGTGGAATGTCACTTGTTACTTCATCATAGGAAGTGTCATAGTTCACTTCCAAAATTTCTTCTTCAATTATTACATCCTGTTCAACAGATAAAAAATCAGTTGTTGAATCAGCAATATCTTCACTAGCACTAACAATTCCAATACTAGTGGATAAAAAGATTAACATTAAAAATATGTATAAAATCGACTTACTTTTCATAATTTCACCAAAATATACTCTTTTTAAACTATATATCACCTGATATGTTAGTTGATTTTATTGAAAGCTTCCCCCCAATAAACAATGGTTAATTATATGAAGCAATATGGTGATGTTTACTTGAAAATATTGAAGAAGAATAAAAGTTAAAAAAAGAAGATTCATTATAATTATTATCTAACTGACTCGAATTTGGCGAGTCTTTTATAATATCTTCGATAAAATCAAATTTAAAATCGTCCTTTAAAGTATATATAATACCGGATTTAATAAAAATTTGCTTTTTATTGAAATGAACTTCGATAGAGTTATTTACATAATTATTATGAATAATACTATTTGAACTAAATTCTAAATCAACCATATAATCATCACTGTGAATTTTTTCTATTTCACCCAGATCATTTAAATAACCATTTAAGCAGACTTCATCAATCTGATAACAATTAACACTAGTTTCATTAATATTACAATCACAACAATTGAAAGTGATAACAATACTAATTTAAGAAATATTGTTAATCTTAAAATCTTTGATTTAAAAGCCAGCATATATCACGTTTATTAAATTTTTTTTAACAAAGCTATTTATTTAACATATTATAAAAAAAGTTAAATGACCATAGCTTAACAAAATATATTGTTAGTCATCATATATAAACTATACAGTTTGATAATAAAATTAATTATAAATATTCAGTTAAGTATCTATTTGATATAACTATATTATACTGTATAGGTATTTTCAAAAAAATTGACAATACATATTTATAACAAAGTTATAATAGGTGGTTTCTAAAAAAAGGATTAGTTTTATAGATAACGAACAGAAAAATTATGAAAAAAATTTTCTACAGTAACCAAAAATTATTGCAAATAATGTGAAAAATTGATGCAAAAATTATTTTTGAATAAAAATAAATATAACAAATTCATAATTTAATAATATGACTACCTTGGAGAAGATGAAAATTCTGACTGATTCGGCACAGTATGATTTATGTGATTATGTCAATCATAACAAAAGTTCACAGGTAAATCTACCTGGAATCTATCATGCTACCGGACATAATGGTTGTCAAATTCCACTTTTTAAAACGCTCCTCACCAACAAATGTAAAAATGACTGTAAATACTGCATTAACCAATCCAAAAGAAACTTTACTAGGCTTGAACTTGCACCTGAAGAACTTGCAAAAGCATTTCTTAACTACTACAATAGAGGTCTTGTAAACGGTTTGTTCTTAAGTTCAGGTGTCGATAGAGATGAAGATCTTACAATGGAAAAAACAATAGAAACAATTAGAATCTTAAGAAAAGTTTATGGATACGATGATTATATACATTTAAAAATTGTTCCGGGAGCAAGTAAAGATTCAATTAAAAGGGCTATGGCTCTTGCAAACAGAGTCAGCATTAATATTGAAGCTGCTACCCCATCAGGATTAGCTGAACTGTCATCTACCAAGGATTATAATAAAGATATACTAAAACGCCTGCGTTGGATTGATAACTTACATGGTAAAAGTACAACCTATCCAAATTCTACCCACACCACTCAGCTAATTGTCGGTGCGAACGATGAAAGTGATAGGGAAATTTTACATAGAATGGAAAAAATCTACAATAAAACGAAACTGAAGAGAACATATTTCTCCGCATTTTCACCAATTGAAGAAACAGATTTCGAAAATAAAGAGGCTTGCAGTACAGATAGAACTGCGAAATTATATAATGCGGATAGTTTACTTAACGATTATCATTTTAAACTTAATGAATTAGTATTTGATGAAAACAACCAATTGTCATTAACACAAGATCCAAAGATTTTAGCTGCTGAAAATATGGATATATTTCCTGTAGAAATTAACTCAGCACCTTTCATAGAACTGATTCGTGTGCCGGGAATTGGCATGAAATCTGCTAGAAAAATAATTTCTATTAGAAAAAAAATGCCATTCAAAAACAAAAATGAATTGAAAAAACTGGGTGTGGTTGTCGATAGAGCTGAAAAGTATATTAAAATAGATGGAGCTTATCAAAGTCTATTAGAAAATTTCTAATATATTCTATTTTAAATCTTCAAACAAATTCCAAATTTCAGGATATTTTTTAGATACCGCTTCATCAATTAATATTGATGCTTCACGACTAATACTGAATTCAGGTTCTGTTTTTCTTAAATATCTAAATACAGCAGCAGACCTTGAAGACCATAATGTTATTCTTGGGTTTTTATCAACAATATCTAAAACTTCAGCTACATTTTCCTGTTTTTTGACATCTTGTGGATTTGATATGCTTTCTTCACTGCTTTCATCCCCAGATACATCTTCGGATTCGCTAATGCCCACTTCAACTTCTTCCTGGTCATTACTACTTGATATCCTTTCTCCAGTATCTTCATTTGTGTCTTCCGGTTCATTGCCATCAACTTCTACAGAATCTTCAATATCTTCTACATCAAGCTCCTTTTTTTCATTAGATTCATCTATAGGTGTTTCATCCTTTTCCTTTAGCATGTCTTCTAATGATTGAGCACTATTGCTATCAAAATCTTCATCATAAAACTCAGGTATTAAAGAATCTAATCCTTTACCAAGTCCACGAGTCATCTAATCACTTCCATCTCTTTGTAAAATTTCTTTTGCTAATTTCAAATAAGCCTTTGTTCCGGTACTATCAGGATCATATATTAAACATGGTTTTCCAAAACTTGGTGCTTCAGCTAGCCTAATGTTTCTTGGAATAATAGTCTTTAACAGCAAATTGGTTTCACCAAAGTAGCTTTTTAATTCCTTATGAACATCCCTACTTAATCTAGTCCTTCTATCATATAAAGTAAGTAAAACACCTTTAATTGGTGTAGGACTTTTAAGCCTTTGTTCTACAAGTTTAATAGTATTTATCAAATCTGCAACACCTTCGAGTGCATAATATTCAGCTTGAATTGGTATTAATACACTATCTGAGGCGACTAATGCATTTACAGTTATCACACCTAATGAAGGAGGTAAATCAATAAAAATATAATCAAATAACGGAATAACATCTTTAAGGGTTTCTTTCAAAATAATATGGTAATTTTCTCTTTGAGAAAGTTCAACACCGGCACCACTTAATGATATGTTACTTGGAATTATGAATAAATTTTTTATAAATGTAGGGATAGTGGCTTTTTTAATATTTATATCCCCTATAATTGCATCATAAATAGTATTTTCTAATTCGGTTTTATTTATTCCAAAACTAGTTGTTGCATTTGCTTGGGGATCCATATCTACAACTAAAACAGACTTTCCCATTACAGCTAGTGAAGTTGCGGTATTTACTACAGTAGTTGTTTTCCCACATCCTCCTTTTTGATTCATTACGGCTATTACTTCACTCATTAAATAATTCTCCTAATTAAAATGATACGTAAGTTAAAAGATTTAACTTAAAAAAGTTAAACCCCCTAACTTAAACGAGATAAATTATAAGTTAACATGAACTTTTAAGTTAAAAGGTATAACATATAAGCTATACCCTCCAACTTAAATGAGATAAATTATAAGTTAACATGATTAAGTTAAAAATATTAACTTAAAACTTCTAAGGAAGAAGGTATAACCTATATTTTATAAGTTAAACCCTCAAACTTAAAAGTGATAAATTTTAAGTTAACATGATTAAGTTATACGAAATAACTTTTAACATTTAAGTTATCATAAATAAGTTAAAAGAATTAACTTTTAACTATTAAGTTATATTTTATAACTTCAACCTTATAAAGTATTTGTTTTCAGAAATAAGTTATTAGTTATAAGTGAGAAGTTATAACAAAAAATAAAATTATAAGTTATAAGTGAGAAGTTATAACAAAAAAAATATAAAAAAATAAAAGAGTGAAAATCACTCTATTTTGCATTTTGCATTGTACCATCAAAGTAAGAAGCATAACCTTTCAAATCAAGCATTCCATGACCTGAGAAATTAAATACAATGGTTTTTTCCTCACCAGTTTCTTTACATTTCAATGCTTCATCAATAGCTACACGAATTGCATGAGTAGTTTCTGGTGCAGGTACAATTCCTTCACAACGGGCAAAGGTAATTCCAGCATCAAATACATCTTTTTGATGAACTGCCCTAGGGGAGATGAAACCTTCTTTAGCTAAAAGTGAAACAATTGGTGACATTCCATGATATCTTAATCCACCAGCATGAACAGAAGGTGCAACAAAATCATGCCCTAATGTAAACATTTTAAGCATAGGAGTAAATCCATTGATATCACCAAAGTCATAATCATAGCTTCCTTCAGTTAAAGTAGGACATGCACTAGGTTCAACAGCAATAAATTCAGTATCAGAATTGCCTTTAATTTTATCTTGTATGAATGGGAATAATGATCCAGCTAAATTACTGCCACCACCTGCACAGGCAATCATTACATCAGGTTCCTCTTCAGCCTTTTCTAGTTGAACTTTTAACTCCTGACCAATGATAGTCTGATGTAACATGACATGGTTTAAAACACTACCTAAAGAATATTTAACTTCATCATTGAGCAATGCTTCTTCCATAGCTTCAGAAATAGCTACTCCTAAAGAACCCGGATGGTCAGGATTTTCTTTTAAGATAGAACGGCCTATCTCTGTATTTTCACTTGGAGAAGCGAATACGTTACTGTCATAAATATTCATAATATTTTTTCTGTCAGGCTTTTGATTAAATGAAACTTTAACCATATAAACGGTACATTCAATATCAAGCATATTACATGCAAGAGATAAAGCAGTACCCCATTGGCCAGCACCGGTTTCAGTAGTTAATCTTTCAACTCCTTCTTTTTTAGCAAAATATGCCTGAGGAATAGCTGAATTCAACTTATGTGATCCAGTTGGAGAAGTATCTTCTCTTTTATAATAAATTTTAGCAGGAGTATTTAAGAATTTTTCAAGTCTGGTAGCCCTAAATAAAGGAGAAGGTCTACCCATTTGCATATAAAGTTCACGTACTTCATCAGGGATAGTTATATATCTATCTGGAGCAAATTCTTGAGCTAAAGCTGATTTTGTAAAAGCTTTTTCTAAATCTGCAATCTGATTTTTTCCCTCACTGTTTTTTGGTTCTGGAAGTGGAGTTGGCAAATCCGCAAGAATATTATACCATTGCTTTGGCACTTCATCAGAATCTAAAGTAATTTTATAATTCATAATAATAATTATAACAATGTACTATTTAAAACTTTGTTGTACAAAAAAGTACAATTAATATATTAATAAAATGAAATATAAAAAAAATTATATGAGAATTTTAGCTATTGATGTAGGAACTGGAACACAGGACATGATGATATATGATGATGAAAAAGAGTTGGAAAACTCAATTAAACTGGTACTGCCTTCACCTCACCTATATATCTCACAAAAAATTAGAGAAATAGAAAATGACCTCTACTTTGACGGTGAAATAATGGGTGGAGGAAAACTTAAAAAAACATTGCTGGAACACATGGACAAAGGATATAAAGTAGTAATGGAAGAAATACCGGCAAAAACTATAAGAGATAAGATATCACAGGTGGAAGCAATCGGAATAGAGATTGCATCACCGAATGAAGATTACAAGGACTACACAAAAATAACATTAGGCGATATCAATATAACAAAACTGTCACAATTTCTGCTCGGATATGATCTGGAGTTCGATTTTGATGAAATAGCAATAGCGGTGCAAGATCATGGATACAATGAAAACATGGGAGACCGTGACTTCAGATTTGAAAAATTCAGGGAAAAATTATCAGAGCCTATAATACCAGAAGAGTTTTCATTTAAAGGAAATACACCAGAATACTACACAAGAATGAAAGCAGTTGAAAGACAATTAGAAAAAGAAGGAATAGATTTAAAACCATTAATGATGGACACTAAATTTGCATCAATAGTTGGAATGTGTCACGATGAGATTGCATCAAAATTAAACAGTTTTATTGCAATTGACATTGGAAACGGCCATACCACAGCCGCATCAATAGAAGATGGAAAGATTCAAGGAATATTTGAACATCATACATCTTCACTAACACCAGAAAGCTTGGAAAATTATTTGAAACGATTGGCTGATGGAATAATAACAAATGAAGAGGTCTATAATGACCACGGCCATGGAGCTCATGTCATAAACCCGATATCAGAAATTGAAAAAGTAATTGTTAGTGGACCTAAACGTGAATTAATTGAAAAAACAAATCTTGATTGGCATCATGCATGTCCCGGAGGGGACGTTATGATGACAGGAACGATAGGACTAATAAAAACATTAGAGGCATATGATGT
Source organism: Methanobrevibacter sp. (assembly GCA_017553445.1). Lineage (GTDB taxonomy): Archaea > Methanobacteriota > Methanobacteria > Methanobacteriales > Methanobacteriaceae > Methanocatella. The sequence continues at coordinate 23,490 of JAFZMD010000091.1, forward strand.
ATAATATGGATTCGCACATCCACAGCGAATATTCCCCTGATTCAAAATCAAAACTTAAAGACATATTTAAAATAGCTAAAGACAAAAATATAGATATAATTGGAATAAGTGACCATAATACTGTTGAAGGTTCAAAAGAGGCTCAAAAACTAACTAAAAATGATGATTTATTAGTTATTCCATCAATTGAAATATCTGCATTAGAAGGCCATATTATAGGTTTCGGCTGTGAAGAAAATATAAAGCGTGACCTTCAAGCAGCAGAAACAATTGATTTGATTCATGACCAGGGAGGTCTAGCAATAATTCCTCACCCCTACTGTTTTTACAGGCATGGTCTTTTATGTAAAGCAGATTATAAGGAATTAAAAATAGATGCCATTGAAACAAGAAATGCACGTTTTATAATTGGTTATTGCAACAATAAAGCAAAAAAATTATCTAAAAAAGAGAAATTGCCTGCACTTGGAGCAAGTGATGCGCACTACTATAAATTTGTAGGTGACTGTTATTCTAAAATAGATTGTGAAAAAGACATAGATAGTGTATTGAAATCAATAAAAAAAGCAAAAGTTGAAGCCCTTGGAAAAGGAACTTCAAATATAAGATTATCCAAATATTTATTTGATTTCAGGATATTAAAAAAATATGGATAATTATTTTTCTAATTTAATTTCTATAATTGAAACGTTGGTTTTTTCATTATTATAGTTTTCAACTTCCTCGGTTGAAATATGAATGTCTTTAACAACAGCATCTTGAACAAAACTGTTTCTAACGATTTCTGCTGTATCAACAGCACGACTAATAGCTTTGCCTCTAGCTCTTAAATTAACTGTATCATACTCATTAAATTGAGTTACAACTGCCAATACATAGTTCATTACTGGTTTATTACCTATGAAAATTGTATTTTCTTCCATGTTATCACTCCTGATTTTTAATATTACTTATATTCAATTTCTTATTGAGATCGTTTAATTAATAGAAGTTTATTAATAGAGTCTAAAACTGCTAAAACACTGGCCATTACAACATCCTCATTGATAGCCCTTCCAGTAGATTTATTGCCCTCATTATCTGATGAAATAACGAAAACATCTGCTAAAGCATCAGTCCCCCCAGTAATAGCTTCAAGATTATATTCTTCAAGTTCAATAGCCATTGTATCTTGAATTAAATGACGGATAGCATTTAAAGCAGCATCAACAGCTCCAACACCTGTGCTAGAAGTTTCCTTTTCAACGCCATCAATTTCTAATTTAACAGTGGCTGTAGGAGAAACAATGTCCCCACATAACAATCCCAATCCATTTAATTTAATTGGAGTTTCACGAGCTGAACCTAACTCAGTCAAAGCAATTGCTTTTAAATCATCATCTGTTACACATTTACCTTTATCACCCAATGACTTAATTTGAGAAAAAACTTTTTCAAATTGTTCATCATTTAAATTAATATGAAAATCCTTTAATTTTGATTTTAAAGCATTAGCTCCAGTATGTTTACCTAAAACAATTTTTCTAGTATGACCCACAAGTTCTGGAGAAATGGGTTCATAAGTAGATGAATTGTTTAAAATACCATGAACATGAATACCTGATTCGTGGGCAAATGCATTATCACCAACAATTGGTTTATTTACCGGCATTTTAACACCAGTTAATCTACCTACGAAATCTGACAGACTATACAATTGAGAAGTATCGATATTAATATTTATTGAATAAGCAGCAGAAAGTGCGACGGCAAGTTCTTCAAGTGAACAGTTACCAGTCCTTTCACCCATACCATTGACAGTAACATGAGCCTGATTAGCTCCACATTCAATAGCTGTTAAAGTATTTGCTGTAGCTAAACCAAAATCATTATGAAAATGAACACTAAGAGGTGTTTTGAAGTTATTTTTCATATAAGTGATTAATTCTTTTGTCATGATTGGTGTGAGAATACCCACAGTATCCGGAAGATTAATAAAATCAACACCGGAATCTATAACTGATTTATAGAATTCTAATAAAAATTCCTTTTCAGTTCTTGTAGCATCTTCAGCGGAAAATTCAACAGTCAACCCATGATCTTTAGCATACAAAACAGCTTCTACTGCAGTTGATATTATAGTTTCTTTAGACATTTTTAATTTATAGTCTCTATGCAATGGAGAGGTTCCAATAAAAATATGTGCATAATCCAAATCGGCATCTAATACAGAATCAATATCTTTTTTAACACAACGTGCTAAACCTACAATAGTAGAATCCAAATCCAGTGATTTTATTTCTTTAGTAGCTTCAAGTTCACCTTTTGATGCAACAGGAAAACCGGCTTCAATTTTATCTACACCCAAATCACCAAGCTTTTGAGCAATCTGGATTTTTTCATCTACTGTAAGCGCAACACCTGGCGTTTGTTCGCCATCTCTTAAAGTTGTATCAAAAAAATAAATCTTATCTGAAAGATTCATATAATCTCTTTTTAAGATTTCAATGTCTTGACTATACATAATTTTAAAATCTCCATTAGGTATATTTAATAATTGTTTTTTATTTAATTAAATAGTTTATCGTGGAATGTACAATTATTAACCTTAAACTATTAAAAAATGTATATATCGTAGAATCAGATAAATTAAGAAAACTGTAAAAAGATTAAAAAAAAGTATAATAAATACAAAAAATAAAAATGAAAATAATGAATTTAAATATTAGAAATCAAAAAAATTTTTTGGCAGTGATTAGTGCAATTCTAACATCATTATATGTTGAAATTTATATAATTGCTGTTCAAACAGAATTAACTTTTATAGATTTTTATAATTCATTTTCATTAAATAAGTTTATATTAATACTTATTTTATTATTTATAATCTTTAGAATATTATATGACAAGAATTTAAGAAAAAAAGCCCTAGATTTTATTTATAAATACAGATATTGGCTATCCCTAGCAATAATTGTAATTTGTGTAGTATTTCAGATTCACGGTTCGTCAATTAATGAACTTAATCTTTTTAGCGTGAAACATGAACTAATATTTGGGATTTCAAGGAATGTAAGATCAGATGAATATATCGTGAACACTTTATTTGCATTTTCTCAATATCAAAACAATTTTACTTACTTTTCAGATATCATTAGGGCCGCACCAACAGACATGTTTATTATATACGGTCAAGCTGTTTGGGATATAGCTGTCATATTCAGACCATTCAATATTGGCTATCTGTTTTTAAATCCGGCTATGGGATTATCATTTTTCTGGGTAAGCAGATTTGTTGTCTTAACATTAATTTCATTTGAAATGGGAATGTTGATAACAAATAAAAATAAAATTTTATCATTGTCATATGCGATTTTAGTTATTTTATCACCATTGGTACAATGGTGGTTTGCAATTAACGGTTTAGTTGAACAGTTAATCTTTGGACAGTTAGGTGTTTTATTAATTAATTTCTATATGAATACGACAGACTATAGAAAACGAATATTATCCGCTTTATTAATGATAATCTGTGCTGGCGGATTTGCAATTGTATTTTATCCATCCTGGCAAATTCCTTTTGCATACGTGTTCGCCTTGCTAGCTTTCTGGATATTTTTAAAAAATAGAAATAACTTTTCATATGATAAAAAAGATTTATTAATCATTATTATTTCATTTGCAATTTTCGGATTGATAATGTATCATATTCTAAATAATTCAATGGATACAATAAAAATAATCATGAATACAGCTTATCCAGGCGGTGAAAAATTTAACGGTGATGGTGACTGGAGTTTCTTATTCGATTATTTAGCATCAATATTTTTCCCACTGACAAATATGAATATTCCATTAAACACCGTTGAAAACTCTGTTTTCATCGATTTTTTCCCAATTCCTATCATAATATCATTTATAGTTCTTGCTGTTCAAAAAACTAAGGATAAATTATTAGCTGGTCTTCTGGCTTTATATTTAATATTCATAGTCTTTTACTTTATTCAATTGCCTGACCCAATAATATCAATAACCTTAAGGGATCATATGAAAACATCAAGACTTTTTAGTGTAGTTACATTTATTAGTCTATTGATGTTGATTAGGGCATTGGCCAGCTTGAAAGAAATAAAATATAAAAAATTACTAGTTATTTTTTCAATAATATTATCAATGACTGCAGTTTACTTGTCTACATTCTTTTATGATTTATACTATCAAGAATGGATGATGCTGGCTTTGGTTATTCTTTATGCGGTTACTTTCAGCATAATTTTTATGGCACATTCAAGAAAAGGAAAAACAATGTTTTTAATTTGTGTTATATTTATATCATTTACAGCAGGAGCCTTGGTTAATCCAGTAGATAATGGAACTGATGTTGTTTTTAAAAATGATTTAATATATGAAGTGGAATCCATTGTACATCAAGACCCAAATGCAAAATGGCTAGTTCAAGACATGCCAATTAACTATTTAACTGTAGTTGGAGCAAAAACTGTTAATTCAGTTAATGTTTATCCGAATTTAGATGAATGGCATATTATAGACAATGGTGAAAATGAAGATGTTTATAACAGATATGCCCACATTATGGTTAATTTCCAAAATGAGACAAACACTACATTCAATCTCACATCTCAAGATTCTTTTGTAGTTAATTTTAATGTCAATGACTTGGAAAAATTAAATATAAGTTATATTCTATCACCTAATGATTTAGAAAAATTATCAAATGAAAACGTTACATTCGAAAAAATATCTGAACCTAGCATTTATAAAATCTATCATTTAAAATATCAATAGCATAACTTATTTTTTAACTTTTGAATTGAAAGAATACCATTTAAAGTGAATGTATAATATTGTTTGATGATTTTCATGAAAGTTAAGCAATAATCCTCATTACATATATACAATATTTTATTAAAAAGAATTGGTTAGTGAATACTTTCATTATTTTAAATTAATGATTTAATTTTCACTATCATTTTCACATCCATTGATTTTAATTAATCGTTGCTTAAAGTAAATTATATGCAATCATGGGTGCAGGAGATGAAAAAATTTGTAATCAAAATCTGAAAATTTTATATTATTTACATGAATTTCATTTGTAAAAGAAAAAATTCATCTAACTTTTCACAATTCAATATCAAACATTTTATCATATAAGATAACCTAACATATAATCATGAAAGTTGGCTTTACTACACTGGCTATGTTCATGGATGATAATCTGGAAATCATTAAAATAGCTAAAGAAAATAACTTTGAAATGATAGAAATACTTGGAGAAGCACCTTTCTTTAAAAAGGAAAATACAATGGCTTTCAAGGACTGTGGAATGGAAGTGTCAATTCACGGTCCGACAGTGGACATCAATATAGCTAGTTTGAATGATGGTATTAGGGCTGAAAGCGTTAAACAGATGAAAGAGTGTATCGATTATGCGGAAAGCATTAATGCTCATGCAATAACGGTTCATGCAGGAAAAATCGGCAGAAACGATCCGCCACTTAGAAAAGCCGCATTGGAAATTGCATGTGAAAGCATATCCGAGCTGGTTGATTATTCCGATAATGTGATAATTTCCGTTGAAAATATGCCAGTTCGACAGGCTTTTCTTGGAAATAAGATAGAAGAACTTGAAATGTTTCAAAGTGAATCCGGATGTAACCTGACAATAGACGTAGGTCACGGAAACACAACAGGAAACAATGAAGAATTATTAGAATTGAAAGACATAACATACTGTCATTTAAATGATAATGATGGGGTCAAAGACCAGCATATACCTCTGGGTGATGGAACACTGGATTTAGAGCTATTGAAAAAAGTTAAAAAGGGAATAATAGAACTGAATAACTTTGACAATATTTTAAAAAGCAAAAAAGTAATTGAAAATATTATCTAAAAGTCAATCTGTGAAACTTCACGGATATTATCAATAATATAGTCAGTCTTATCCATTAATTTAGGAGATACCTCTTCCTGCTGTTCAATAGTTAATACGCTGACATCAGCTCGCTTAAATGCTAAAACATCATTTAAGCCGTCTCCAACCATCATTACTTTGTATCCGTCATCCTGAAGGGATTTTACAACTTCACATTTACCACGGGTAGAAACACTGCCATGAGCATTATCTTTGTTAACACCCAACATGTCAGCCAGTCTATTAATAGCACCTTTTCTATCACCAGATGCCAATACAATTTCATAGCCTTGAGATTTTAAATCGTTGATAGTATCGACGACACCGTCAAACAATCTTCCAGAAGAAGTTATCGTATAAGCAATAATGCCTATATGCATATCCAGTATAACAGCAGATCCGTTGCACAATTCCATGTTTGGAACTAATTTCTTTAAAATAGGAAAGCCATCGGTAATATCGCTGACAACAGCAGACTTTTCATTCAGCAATATTTCCTTAACCTCATCTTTTGAAGTTTCAATATTAGTAAAGCTTACATCAAAGTCTATATCATATTCCTTTATTACATCTGAAAGCAGTGTATTGGGATCCAGTTCCAATAACTTGTTTGTATTGTATTGAAGCACTACTAAAGCAAGAGATTCAGTTTGGTCAATTAAATCAAGCGAATTAATATCTGTAAATATATTGCCTGACATTACATCTTTAATAACTCTATAACGCTCAATTAATGTTCCGGAATTATCAAATACAACAGCCTTTTTCATATTTAATAATTGGAAAAGAAAATATTTAAAATTTTTGAGGCATTAATTTAATTATAACTTATAAGTTATAAGTAAAAAAAGTCAAAATAAACTCTTAAAAAAAACCAAGTTATATAAATATAAAAAAATAAAGTTATATTATTATATTTATCTAAGGTGTTTTAATGAATGTTATTGAAAAATTAAATTCCATCAAAAATGGAGAATTGACCGCTAAGGAAAATGTTGAACACTTCCTTAATGTTATAAAAGAAAAAAATGACTCCATTAATGCTTTTTTAGAATTAAACGAAGAAAATGCATTAAAACAAGCTGAAGCAATTGATGCAAAAATAGCTAATGGAGAAGAAGTTGGAAGCTTGGCAGGTTTAGTATTTGGTATAAAAGCAAATATTAATGTAGAAGATTTAATTATTTCTGCAGCTTCAAAAACATTGGAAAATTACTTGGGAAGTTACAATGCAACTGTAGTCGATTATATATTAGCAGAAGATGGAATAATTATTGGTATTACAAATATGGATGAATTTGCAGCTGGTAGTTCAACTGAAACTTCTTATTATGGACCAACTCAAAACCCTAATGCCTTAGGCAGAATCCCTGGTGGTTCATCAGGAGGTAGTGCCGCAGCTGTTGCAGCTCAAATGTGTGACATTGCATTAGGTTCAGATACAGGCGGGTCCATTAGAAACCCTGCATCCCACTGTGGCGTCATTGGATTTAAACCGACATATGGTGCCGTTTCAAGACAAGGATTACTTGATTTATCAATGAGTTTAGACCAAATAGGTCCATTTGCTGAAGATGTTAGTGGAATTGCACTTGCATTAAATACTATTGTCGATTATGATGAAACTGAATGTACCACAATAAATTGGGACAAACCGGACTTCACAGAATGCCTTGAAGACAAATCCCTTGAAGGCATGAAAATAGCTATCTGTAATGATTTCATTGAAGTAACAGATGATGAAATCAATAAAATTGTCAATAAAGCCATTAACAAACTAGTTGATGCCGGTGCTGAGCTTGTAGAAGTTTCATTCAATCATCTTGACTTATGTTTACCAACATATTACTTAATTAACTATGTTGAATTCTTCTCAGCTACAAGAAAATATGACGGAAGAGATTACGGATACAGAATAGAAGAAGTTTGTGGAGATGAAGTTTTAAGAAGAATTAAAATCGGTTCTCACATTGCACAAGCTGAATTCAGTGGAAAATACTACAAAAAAGCGCTTAAAGCAAGATCACTTATTCGTAACGAAATAAACCTAATGCTTGAAAACGTTGACTTGATTGTAGGTCCTACCGTTCCTAAACTTCCACACGAAATTGGTGAAGAATTGGATCCTATGGAAATGTATGCTTACGATGTATTGACCGTTATTGCAAACCTTGCAGGCATTCCGGCAGGAAGCATTCCAGCAGGTACAGTCAACGACATTCCAGTAGGTCTTCAAATACAAGCCAAACCATTGGATGATGAAAAAATCATCAAAGCCATGAGCGTATTTGAAAATATTAAATAAATGGGGTTTTTAACCCTAATCACTTATTTTATTGAATCAAACTTTTATAAAATACCTTATTCAATTTTTTTGAATTTTCCTTTTTTTCTACTCAGATAATTCTATTACCAACAAAAAAAACTTCTAAAGCAACTATTTTTGAATCTATATCTATATAAATATATAAATAATAAATTAAAAAAAATAATATTATTAAAAGAGGATGGTGGTTAAAATTAAAAAGATTAGAAAATTAATGATATTATTATTCATTATTATATTTTTTAATATATCCCATGTTTCTGCTGAAAATATAACCGATGTTAACAATATAGATTCAAATAATGTGAATATAGAAGCGCCTGATGTTACAATGTATTATAAAGACGGTTCTAAACTTAATGTTGAACTGTCAGATAGTGATATGAATCCTATATATAATAATAATGTTACTATTAACATTAATGATGTTAATTATACAAAAACAACAGATTTGGATGGAAAAACTTCTTTAAATTTAAATCTCAATCCGGGGAAGTATTTAGCTAATATTTATTTTTTAGGAAACGATGAATACTTAAAAGGAAATACAAGTGCTAATGTAGAAGTTTTATCAACAATTGTTTCTAATGACTTAACAAAATATTATAAAAGTAATTCACAATTTGAAACTGAATTATTAGACAGCAAAGGTAATGCTTTAATTAACGAAACTGTTACATTTAACATTAACGGTATTTTTTATAATCGTTCAACGAATTCTAATGGTGTTGCAAAATTAAACATTAATTTGCCTTCCGGAAATTATACAATCATAGCATTTAATCCAAAAGATGGATTGCTTAAATCAAATAAAATAAAAGTTCTCTCATCAATAAATAGCTCTGATTTAAAAAAGATTTATAAAGATAGTAATCAATATTGGGCAACATTCAGATATGAAAACGGTGAAATTTTAAAAAATACCGACGTTAAATTTAATGTAAATGGTGTTTTATACACTCGTAAAACTGATGAAAATGGAAATGCCAAATTAAATATCAATTTACCCCCAGGTGAATATACAATAACCGCTTATAATCCAATAAATAATGAAAAGTGCTCAAATAAGATATATGTGTATGACTTTTCAAACACTACATTGGAAAGCGAAAATAAAGTATTTAAAGAAAATGAGGAAGTATTGATTAAAGCTAATTTAACAAATATGTTAAATCAAGGCATGCAAAATGAAATTGTTACTTTAACCATTGAAAACAATACATACAATACTTTAACGGACGATAAGGGAGAAGCTAACTTTGATTTGAATTTACCTCAAGGAAATTATACATTAACCTTCAATTATGCTGGTGATGAAACTCACGGAGCTTCACTAACAAAAACTAGTCTGGAAGTGTATGATGGAATTATATCTAAAATAAGTGCAAATAATGTAACCATATTTGATGATGAATTATTTAATATTACTTTAACTGATAAGAATGGAAATCCATTAGCTAATAAAACTGTTTATTGTGAGTTTGACTCAGAAACATTATCTGCAAAAACTGACGAAAATGGAATTGCAGGTATTGATTTTTCAATGTTTAGAGGTGAATATGACGTTAAATATTTCTTCAATGAAACTAATTATAAATATTCAAAAGGATTTGCGCATGTAACAGTAATATCAATAAACAAAACCATAATTACACCATTGACATTTGATGTTCTAGAAGGTGAAAAAGAAAAATTATATATTCAATTAACATCTAAGCTTTTGCCGTTATCGAATAGAACTGTTTCAATAACGATTAATGGAAAAACATATCAAAAAATAACAAATGATGAAGGAATTGCAAACATTACCATCAATTTACCTGCTAACCAATATAATATATCATATTTCTTTAAAGGAGATGACAAATTAAAAAATTGTACAAATTCTTCAATATTGAATGTTTGTAAGGATATTATACCTACTAAACTAACTCCACTTACAATTGAGAATATTTATAAAAACACCAAAGTCTATTATAAAGTACTTTTATCCAGCGAAGGTGGCAAGCCAATTAATGCTAAAAAAATCACACTAACAATTGGTTCCAATCAATACACAAGTTTTACAAAAAATGATGGAATAGCTGAATTTAATATTATAAAAGATTTGGATATTGGAAATTACACTATTTCAACTGAATTTAGTGGAGATGAAAGATATACTGGATGTAAAGCTAAATCACAAGAAAAAATCAACTCTCCAATAGATTTAGGTTATGGATACTGGTTAATGGGAGGTGATATGTACAACGTTAATTTATCCCAATTAGCATCATTAGGTACAAAAGATATATTAATCAATTATTATGTAATAACCCTTTTTGGAGAAAAAAACGTAAGTGAATGGGCTAAAAAAGCAATGGAATATGGTATAAGAGTACATATCTGGATGCAAATAGTTTATAAAGATGGAGAATGGCAAGCTCTTGAATATAAAAATGGAACATTTAAATATGACTTAATAAATTCCAGAGTTGATGAGGCAAAATATTATGCAAATATTAGTGGTATTTCTGGCGTACACTTTGATTACTTAAGATATGGTGGAACTGCATACAAATATCCTAGTGCTGCCGATTCAATAAATTATTTTGTGGAAAGAGCTGTATCAGAAATTAAAAAAGTTAATCCAAATTGTGTAGTTTCCGCTGCAGTAATGCCCGAACCTGATACTATGTTTTACTATGATGGTCAAGACATTCCAACATTAAGTAAATATTTAGATGTAGTTATACCAATGATTTATAAAAGAAATTTCAATGAGGATAGTCCTTGGATAGGAGAAATGACACAAAAATTTAGCGAAATTTCTAATGGAGCTCAAATTTGGACTGGTCTTCAAACATATAATTCAGATGATGATCCGACACCATTGAGTTATGATGAAGTCTTTAATGATGCACAACTTTCTTTTAATTCCAATGCAAATGGAGTTATTTTATTTAGAATTGGAGTTACAAAGTTATTGGACTTTAATAAATTAACAAATATATAACAGTGTAGTTTATAACTACATTTTTTTCTTTTTTTATAATACATGTAAAACTTTACACTTGAAATCTATGTCAAAAAAAGTTTAAAAATTATTAAAATCATAATATTAATGAGGTTATTTTTATGACAAAAATTGGACTTGCTTATGTCAAAGGTGCAGTTCCGGGATTTGAAGAATTTGGAAAATTGCCAACAGATATTGTCAAGGAAAACGGTTTGGTTAATGGAAACAAAGCCAGTGATGAACTTGATGCATTAATCATACCTGGCGGAACATTGATTGAGTCAAATGATATCAATATGGATTTAAATAAAGAAATCCTAAAAATGGCAAAAATGGGAAAACCGATTATTGGAATCTGTGCCGGTTTTCAACTGCTTTCAAACCAGATTGACATTGGACGCAAATCAGAAGTCCCGATTGTAAAAGACGGTCTTGGATTAATAGATGTCGAGTTTTCACCTTTGATTACAAGTGACAGGGTTACAGCAAAGGTATATGACAACTCATTTTTAACTAAAAACCAGAAAGAAGACGTTAACGGTTTTCACACACATACCTATGGAAAAGTAATCGGTGATGCAAAACCCTTGTTTTATTCTAAAGTCCAAAGAATGAATTATGGAGACACGAATAAAGATGGAGACTATAATATATTCTCCGGAGCATGCAATGACGATGGAAACGTTATCGGAACTATGATACATAATATTCTAGATGAAAATCCAATATTAGTAGATAATTTACTGAATCAAATAGATGCTGATGACATAGAAGATATTTACAGTAGAAATAAATCCGTAACAGAATACATTCAAAGTGAAGTCGGAATAGGAACTAATATAAAAATACCTCAAAAAAAGATTAACGATAAGCCTAAATTTTTAATGATTGGAAGTAATGGTTCTGATTCGGGAAAAACATTTATTCTAACCGGCCTTGCAGGAGCATTGAGAAAAAGAGGCTATAAAGTAGCTCTTCTCAAAGTAGGCCCCGACGTTAGAGATATTATACCGGGATTATACTTGACAAAAGATTTCATGAATGATTTCAGTTCAATAAAAATTGGACATTTAGGTTGGATGGATATTGAGTCTACAATAGCCAGACTAAATAAATCCGATTATGATATTGTATTAATTGAAGGTGTTATGAGTGTATTCACCGGTCTTTTAAATGAAAAGGTTCCATTTTCAGCTGCTGAAATTGCAATGTCATCAGATATTCCTATGTTACTGATTTCGGGCGTAAATAAGGGTGGAATTGAATCCGCTGCAGTAGATTTAGTAGCACATGCAAATATGCTGGAAAAGTTCGGTGTAAATGTTAAAGGTATATTATTGAATAAAATATATAACGAAAATATATTCGATAATGTTGTTCCGTATATTAGGAATAATACAAAAGTAGATAATATATTAAGTGTTGGAAAACTCAAGTTGGAAACAAGAGGATTCACACCGGAAATTGAAATCAGATATGATTTGTTTACTAAAGCAGCTCTAGATTTGGTAGAAGAATCCATAGATGTTGAAAAAATTGCAAATATGGCAAGTGAAGTTGAATTTGACCGCATAATTCCATTTAACGAAATAAAAGATAAGGTGATATAAATGGCTCTTAACTTAAGCCCGGAACAGGGAGTTAAACTGACAAAAAAAGACAGATACCAGGTAGCAAGAAAAATTCGTCAAGGATGGAAAGCAAACTGTTTAATTCCGGATTATGTTTTTGATGAAAACGGAGATATACAAATAGGTTCCCCCAACAATCGTCGTGTAGTCAAAAAGGTAAAAATACTGGATGATGGAATTCATTTTGAAAAAGCTCTCAAAAGTAAAACCCTTAGAATTCCATGGGATAAAATATCTCGAGTAGAACCAACAAAAGAAGTGCGTGACGGTTTAAAGATAGGAATGCATGATGGAAAATATGTTGTATTCAGTATTTACAATTCATATAAAATACAACAGATTACCCAATTCATAATTAACCATATTCAAAATAAAAGGATGGATAATACTAACATGTACAGTTAGTATTCTTCTAAATATTTATTTATGATGTCTTCGCCTCTAAGCAAGACTAATCCATTTTCTTCAGCATATTTACGTGCATCTGCAATAGAAGTAGCCTGTCCGGTTTCACCATCCATCATTTCACAAACCACACAAACTGGAGTAACACCTGCCATCTCACATAATGCAAGACCGATTTCAGTGTGTCCTCTTCTATTTTTCACGAGCCCGTCTGCTCCTCTTAAAAGACAGACATGACCAGGTGATCTGAATGTTGCACCAAATTCATCAAATCTTTCATCTTTCATCATTAAAGCCATTTCACTAATTGTCATTGCTCTGTCATGGTCTGTAACGCCAGTGAAAGATTTTCTATGATTTGTCCATATGGAAAATGAAGATCTCTCATCATAGGGAATATCTGTAGGTGCTAGTTTTGCTAATTCAGGGAATTTTTCTGTTGCCGCTTTCATAATGTCAACCATAAATGGCAAATGAATAGCTTCACAGAAATCTGCATGTAAACAGTTACAGATTAAACCGCCGGCATCATTTCTCATAGTAGCAATTGATTTTGGGGTTACAAATTCGGAAGCGATAATCATATCAACTTCTCCTTCCCTATCATCATCGTCAAAAACTAGAACGAATTCACCATTTTTAATAGCTTCTAAAGCCTTATCTAAATTTGTTTCTTGATTCATAGTAATGTCTCCTTGTGTACTAGAACCAGGGCTAAAAAATAATCTACTTATTCTCTTCCATCCGGACTGTAACCGTCGGTTTTGGAATCTCACCAAATCAACACTTCATGTGCTCGTGGACTTATTTTATTAAAATCACCACCGGTAGGGAATTCCACCTCACCCTGAGAACGTATGAAAAAATATATCAATTATTATATAAAATACTTTTGATTTCAAAATTCAATGCTGACAATATCGCCGTCTTTTAAATTAAGCTTATCCCTTAATTTGTCTTGAGCAATAAATTCCAAATAATTTTCTGTGTGTTCTGTTTTCGCCGGAAATACAATAGCTCCATCAACTTCATCATTTAAAATAGCCTTAATGTATTTTACCGCACCAAAACCCTCATCAGGTTTAATAATATTTTCACAATTATCCTTAACTTCATTTATATGACTTAAATATTCATCAGGAACTATAACATTTAAAGTTCCGGGAAATGGCTTAAAGCCACAATTTTTAATAAAATTATTTACATAAAAATCCTGTGAAAGAAAAAAAGCCGCCTTTCCTAAACCTGTTGTAACTTCACCATTAACTTTCATCAAATAACCTCTAATTATCTTATATCAATTAACATATTTATATTAATTATTAAAAACAAAGGTATTAACAACAAATATTTGAAAGGTATTAAAATGGAAGTTAAAAATATTCAGACAGATGTTTTGATTGTTGGATCAGGTGGGGCTGGTTCAAGAGCAGCTATTGCAGTTGATGATGCTGGTCTTAAAGCAACTATTGTATCTAAAGGATTATCATTTAGATCTGGTTGTACCGGAATGGCAGAAGGCGGATACAATGCTGTTTTTAAAGCCGTGGATGAAGAAGACTCAATTGATGCACATATGAAAGATACACTTAAAGGTGGAAGTTATCTCAATGACAAAAAATTAGTCGAAATTCTAGTGAATGAATCCCCCAAAAGACTAATTGATTTGGAAAATTACGGTGCATTATTTGACAGACAGGAAAACGGCAATATAGCACAAAGGCCATTCGGCGGTCAAACATACAGAAGAACCTGCTTTCAAGGAGACCGAACTGGAGCTGAATTACTGAACGCACTGAAAGAGGAAATAATCAAAAGAGATATTGAATGTATAGAAGAAGTAATGATTACTTCCCTTATCCAGGATGGCCTTCAAGTAATAGGGGCTGTAGGATTTGACTTAAAAGATTCCAGCTTAATATACTTCAAAGCAAAAGCTGTTATATTTGCCAGTGGTGGAGCCGGCCAATTATACCCTGTAACTTCCAATACCTTTCAAAAAAATGGAGACGGTTTTGCAATAGCTTATAGAGCTGGAGCAAATCTTGTTGACATGGAACAGGTACAATTCCACCCTACCGGAATGGTAACACCAAAATCCAAAAGAGGAGTACTTGTAACTGAAGCCGTTAGAGCTGAAGGCGGAATATTATTAAATAAGGATGGTGAACGCTTCATGTCCAAATATTCACCTGAAAAAATGGAATTGGCAACACGTGATGTTGTTGCAAGATCAATTTATCAGGAAATCATTGAAGGGCGAGGAAGCGAACACGGCGGAGTGTATCTTGACATTTCACACTTGGATGATGACTTGATTGATGAAAAACTGGAAACAATGGTACTGCAATTTGAAAATGTCGGTGTTGACATTAAACATGAACCGATAGAAGTAGCTCCAACAGCACACCACTTTATGGGCGGTATTAAAATAAACACCGATGCATCAACTTCACTTCCTAATCTATTCGCTTGTGGAGAAGTTTGTGGAGGAGTACATGGTGCAAACCGTTTAGGTGGTAATGCTTTAGCCGACACTCAAGTATTCGGTAAAATAGCCGGTGAAAGTGCAGCTGAAACAGCAAAAAATACTGAATTAAAAACTAATGAAGAAATGTTTTTAGCTGAAAAGTCAAGAATCGAAGGATTAATAAAGCCAGGTTCTATTAAAGCACTGGAATTTAAAGAAAACATTAAAGAATTGATGTGGGAAAAAGTAGCTATTGTACGTGAAGAAAAAACATTGAATGAAGCACTGAAAGAACTGCAGGAAATGCAGAAAGATTTGGACAATCTTGATGTATCCGACAAAGACCAATATAATACTGAATTGTTAACCGCTCTTGAAGTAATTAACATGGTTGAAATCTGTATATTAATTGTAAAATCAGCCATATTGCGCCGTGAAAGTAGGGGAGCTCACTTTAGAAGCGACCATCCGGAAAGCATTGATGCCTGGAAAAGAAGCATAATAATAAATAAAAATAAAATAAAATTTGAAGCAAGATAAAAAAAAAATTAGAGGGCTTTTTTAAGCTCATCAATAGCTTTTCTTGCTTTTTTATAAACATCCTCTTCGTCTAATGTAGTTAACTGTCTATTTTCCATCAATATTTGACCGTTACAAATAGTAGTATCTACATTAAATGCGTTAGCGGAATAAATAATATTGGAACTTAGTTTAGAACTGTCTGGAATCATGTTTGCATTATTTGTATCAATCAATATCAAATCTGCTTTTTTACCGACTTCAATTGATCCAATCTCATCATCCAAACCAAGTGCTCTTGCACCATTTATGGTTCCCATAGCTAATGCTTCATCTGAATTTAAAGCCTTAGGATTAAGAGTTGATACTTTTTGAAGTAAGCTGGCTGTTCTTAACTCTTCAATAATATCTAAATTATTATTTGATGATGCCCCATCAGTTCCGATAGCTACGCAAATATCATTTTCAAGTAATTTTGCAACTGGAGCTATTCCTGATGCCAATTTCATGTTACTGCATGGATTGTGAGAAATTTTAACATCATGCTTTTTGATGATTTCAATTTCTTCATCACTTAACCATACGCTATGGGCACATACTACATCCGGACCTAAAAATCCGATGGAATCCAAGTATTCAAAGGGCCTTAGGCCTTTTTCGGCACTTACATCATCTATTTCCTTTTGAGTTTCGCTTACATGAATATGAATTTTCATATTATTTTCATCGGCTAGTCTTCTGACTTCTTTTAATAATTCTTCAGAAGCGGTATATGGAGAATGAGGTCCGAAAAATACCTTAATTCTATCGTCAGCAGTATTATGGCAATTCTTAAATAATTTCATATTTTCTTCAATTTCGGCTTTTCTTTTTTCTTCATCGCCAAAATCTATCATTCCATATGACAATACCGCCCTTATGCCTGATTCTTCTACTGCCCTTGCAACATCTTCCATATAAAAGTACATATCTGAAAATGTAGTGGTTCCGGATTTAATTAATTCAACTGCTCCTAAAAGAGCACCAATATAACAATAATTTCCATTAAGATTTGCTTCCATTGGCCATATATTATCATTTAACCATTCATCAAGACTTAAATCATCAGCTAATCCTCTAAATAATGCCATTGATAAATGAGTGTGTGTATTTATAAAACCTGGAAGTAAAATTTTATCTTTTGCATCAATGATTTTATCTACATTATCTTCTGCAATATCATCTTCAATCTTATAAATTAAATCATCTTTAATCAATAAATCCTTTTTTCCGTCAATATCATTTTCTGGATTTAAAATTAATGCATCTTTAATCAATATTGTATTATCTGCCATAATAACACCTAAAAAAAATAAAAAAAGAATAACTTATAATAATTATAAGTTTAATTCGTTGACTGCGAATTTAATATCCTCAGCTTTGATAGTTTTACGTTTTGCTAATCTTGCAGCTTCATTAGCTTTAATAGCAATGTTACGTGCGATTTCTTCTAATGCTTCAGCTAATTCAGTTTTTGCATCTTCGCTTACTCTTTCAGCACCAGTATCTTTAATGATTCTAGCAATAGGAGCTTTTGGTATTTCTGCCATATTTTTCACCTCACTAAAATTCAATTATTAACTTATGAGTAAATAGCTTTTCATAAGCTACTGTAATGTATTGAACTATGATATATTTAAATATTTTGGAATATTAAGGATAACCTAAAAATATTTCAAATGAAAAAAGTATTTTAAAGATATATATTAAATAAAATATATAAAGAAAAGAATGGTGTAGAGATGAAATTAAAAATTGCAGTTCCATCTAAAGGAAGAATAAGTAATCCATCATTAGACATTTTAGAAAAAGCTGGATTAGGTTTAAAAGATAATAATAATCGAAAATTAATCTCAAAAACTCATAATGAAAATATTGACATAATGTTTGCAAGAGCATCAGATATTCCTGAGTTTGTATCTGATGGAATTGTTGATATGGGAATAAGTGGTATCGATTTAATAAAGGAAAGCGAAAGCGAAGTAATTGAATTGACAGATTTAAAATTCGGTCAGACAAAGCTTGTTTTAGCATCCCCTGAAGATTCACAAATTAACTCAATTGATGATGTAACATCTGAAATGACAATAGCTACTGAATTTCCTACATTAACAAAAAAATACTTGGAAAAACATGATTTGGAATGTAAAATCGTTAAATTGAGTGGTTCAACTGAAGTTGCTCCGTTAATTGGTGTTGCTGATTTAATCACTGATTTGACCAGTACCGGAACCACATTAAAAATGAATCATTTGAAAATTATTGATACGATTTTGGAAAGTACAATTGTTTTAATTACAAACGAAGAATCATTGAAAAGTAAAAAACAACTAGTTGAAGCTGTTAATAGAAGCATTAAAGGAGTAATCGATGCTTTTGGAAAAAAACTTATAATGATGAACGTTAAAAGTAAAGATTTAGAAGAAGTAAGAAAATTAATGCCTTCTATGGAAGGACCAACAGTATCTGAAGTTTTATCAAAAGAAGAAACCGTTGCAATACAAGCGGTTGTTGATGAAAGCCAAGTATTTGAACTTGTAAACGATTTAAGAAATGCAGGTGCTAAAGATATTCTTGTAGTACCTATAGAAAGGATAATATGAAAATCGCTATAATATACTCAACACTCATTAAGGATTCGAAGGAATCAGCTAAAATGTTAAAGGAATTAATCAATTCAGAAGTGGTGCTGATTTCAATCGAGAACGTGAAGGATGTTTGCCTTTTGAAGTATAACCTTATTATTCTAGGGGGATCAACCTACAACAATAAGGTTCAGGGACTGTTTAAAAGATACATGTCAAGAAACATCAAAACACTGCTTGAAAAGCCTCATGCATTATATCTAAATAGTGATGAAAATATAGACATAAACATTAATTTGAATAAAGTATTTACAAGAGAAATTATAGAATCTTCAATCGTATCCCTAAACTTTGGTTATAACATTAACACAGATACTGGAAACTTCATAGAAAGAAGAAAATCTAAAAAACTTATTGAAAAAAACAACAATGAAATACCTTCTCTAAACAAAAGGAAAATCGAAGAATTTGCAAGAGCAATTAATGATTTAATTAAAAAAAGGGTTGATTAAAATTTTTAAAATTAAAAATATAATATCAATAAAGGATTTTGAAAGATCAGACATTGATTATATCTTAGATGAAGCATCAAAATTAGAAAACATTGCCAAATCAAGAGAAATTTCAGAAGAGTTAAAAGGAAAAATCTTAGGATTGATGTTTTTTGAACCATCCACCAGAACAAAAATGTCATTTGAAACATCAATGAAACGATTAAGTGGTGAATGTATAGGTTTTGAAAACACAGGCTCTTCAAGCGTGTCCAAAGGAGAAAGTATAGCAGATACAGCTAAAATGTTTGAAGGATATTGTGATGCACTGGTAATAAGGCATGAATTAGAAGGAGTATCAAAATTCATTTCAGATATTGTGAGTGTTCCCGTTATCAATGCAGGTGATGGAGCAGGTCAACACCCAACCCAAACATTGCTGGATTTATATACAATAAAAGAAGAGATATGTTCTATAGATAATTTAAAAATCGCATTAATTGGAGACTTGAAATATGGACGTACAGTTCATTCACTAGCAAATGCCTTAACATTATATGATAATGTGGAACTTTATTTCGTATCTCCACCAGAGCTAAAAATGCCTCAGGAAATTCTTCATGATTTGGACAAAACAAATATATCCTATACAGAAGTATCAAAAATTTCAGATATCATTGACAATGTAGATGTGCTATACGTTACAAGAATACAGAAAGAACGCTTTGGAGACATTGATGATTATCTACAAATAAAAGGTGCATATATAATTGACAAAAAAATGCTGGAAGGTAAAGACTTAATCGTTATGCATCCCTTACCTAGAATTGATGAAATTAATGGTGATGTGGATGATACAAAATACAACAAGTATTTCACCCAAGCAGCTAATGCTGTTCCTGTGAGAATGGCTATTTTAAAAACATTGATAAAAAACAATCCTAAATAGGTGAATATAAACTTGATTCAAGTAAGTCTTCATCACATTGAAGCTTGATAATATTTGTCCTACCTTTTCCACGACCGCGTGAAATGGTATTTGTTGAAATGATACCTAACATTTCAAGTTCATTGATGAAATCAAAGATTCTTCTATATGTAACAGCATCCTTTTTGGAAACCTCAGTATACGCTTCATATAATTTTCCTGAAGTGATTTCCTCTTTTTCATTGGTTAATTTTAAAATAGCTTCCAAAACCCTTTGCTGTTGAGTTGGAAGTGTTTTTACAACATCTACAAATTTATCATGCTCAATTCTATCTTTAGCCATTCTGACATGTTCACTTCTAATAGTTTGTGAACCTTCCTCTTCAGCTATAAAACCAGAAGTTTTTAATAAATCAAGTGCAAATCTTGCATCCCCTTCTTCCTTGGCAGCCATTGCAGAACATAATGGAATTACATCACTTTCAACAACGCCTTCATTGAAAGCCATTTTAGCCCTTTCATTTAAAATATCAGTCAACTGGCTTGCACCATAAGGAGGAAATACAATCTCTTTATCATTCAAACTACTGGTTACCCTTGACTTGATTAATCCTTTAAAGTCTAAGAAATTACTGATTGATAAAATTGAAACATTATCCGTTCTTGTTAATGTGTATAATATTCCATCGCCATCTTTATTAAGCAAAATATCAATTTCGTCTAAAATAACAATCAAGATAAGCTTTTTTCCAAAAGCATTAGTCCGGAATATATCACGAAAAGTGTTTACTACTTCCGCTTTGGTCCATCCCCTGTGGGGAACATCACGACCAAGTTTTTGACATAATTGAGCCAAAACCTGATATTCAGTTGTATAATCAGTACATCTTATATATTCAATTTTAATAAAAACATCCTGATCTGCTGAAAATTCCAATAATTGGGAACGTGCAAACTTTGCTGCAGCAGTTTTTCCAGTACCTGTCTTACCATAAATTGTAATGTTTGATGGGGTTACATCATTCAATGCATCAACCCAATATCTCGCTATCTGAGTTACCTGATCTTCTCTGTGTAATAATCTTTCAGGTAAAAACCTATGATCCAAAGGTTTTTTATCCTTAAATATTACATTTTCATTTTGAATGTTTTCAAAAATATTCGCCATTTCCTCACCCATAAAAATTATAAAAAATAGAAAAATCACATAAGTATAATTTCCAGTGTTAATATATAATCAAGCTATTTAATAAACTTTTTCATTAAAAAATTGGTAAAATGTTATAATGTTGAGTACAATGTAAAAAATTAAATACATCAGAGCTATTTTTTTATCCATTAAATCGACAAGAAGTGTTATTTCATTTAAAAAAATTAATAATTATTCTTTATTTTTAAAATAAATGAATATAGTTTATTTATGTTTTTTGTAAAAATAGAGTACCATTTCAATTATAAAAGTACTATTTCAAATGTAAAAATTAGGCATAATACATGTAAATCATTGCCCAATCAGCCTATGGGAAAAAATTTCAATATAATTATCATGATTTGTCACAGAGAGTGAGGGATATGTTTCAAGTGTAAAGAAATTATGCAAAAAGACAAAATCATGACATGTGTTTCAAGTGTAAAGAAAAAATTCAATTTTTAAAAATATGTTTAAATTAAAAATAATCGAAAATAAAGCTTTTATTTTAGATTTTAAGCAAAAAAAATTAAGGTGTGTTTCAAGTGTTTTTTTCACTTGAAATATACCTCTTCATTCTTAATATACCTTCGTTAGTGTTTCACTTGAAATAAATGTCCCTCTCTCTAGATGAACATGGAATTTTCATTTGAAGGTTCTGTAGGTTTATGTTTTATACTACCAAAAGTCTTTTCAATTAACCATACACATTGTATTTTTGCTTTAAATACTCTTTTAAATGCATCAAATAAATTATTTTTTGTTATACCATCATCAAAAATCTGATATGTAATAACATATTGCTGTAATATATTGGAATTTTGTTCGACAGCTAATTGACAATCAACTAAAAACTGGTTAATAGACATATTTGCATCCAATAAAAAATCATGTCTTACTTCAGGAGAACTGGCAGCCATCAACTCCAAATGCTGTGGTGAAACCTGAGTTGCACAGGCAATAATAACAAAATCCTTACCTTTAGGCCTAACAACATCCATTATATTATCCTTAGGAAATTCAATAATATAGTGAAAATCAGCATTGTCATCTAATTTTTTTTCTCTGAAGATTCCTTCATCCACAATCCAGTTTTTAATTTTTTCTTCTTTAATCATAATATCACTATTTTATTTTTTTAATTAAATAATAAAATATTTATTTTTTTATATAAATATTATTTATCATGTTAGAAGTTTATTATTTTATTGTTATAACATTCTCTATCAGCTTAATGATAGATTTAATTTACGGTGAACTTCCAACAAAAATACATCCTGTTGTTATAGTCGGAAAAATCATTGATTTGTTCAAAAATTCTTTTATTAAATATCATAATAAATGGTCTGGTTTTTTAACGACATTTTTCACGATTGTTTTTTCCTGTCTAATATTATTAGTTGTAATGTTAATTTCTTCAGTCAATGATTATCTTTTCATAATTTTGTATTCAATTATTTTGTCATCAACATATTCAATTAAGATGCTTTTATCAACAGCTAAAAATATTGAAAATGACTTGAAGACAGATCTTGATAAGGCTAGGCAATCCGTTTCATATCTTGTCAGTCGTGACACTGATGAGTTGACAGAAAGTTTTATTGTTTCTGCAACAATTGAAAGTATGACAGAAAACATAACAGACTCTTATGTTGCTCCAATTTTTTATTTTATTATAATTTCAATCATTTTCATGATATTCAACATTAATTATTATATTATTTTATTGTTCATTCCATTCATTTACAGAATTTCTAACACGCTTGATGCGATGCTTGGATATACAACAGATGAATTAATCAACATAGGTTTTATTCCAGCAAAATTGGATGATATCCTAAATTATATTCCATCAAGAATATCTGGATTATTTGTTGTCTTATCAGCTTATTTATTAAGATATAATGGAAAAAATGCTTATAAAATAATGAAAAGAGATGCAAAAAATTGTCCAAGCCCTAACTCAGGATATACAATGGCTCCAACGGCAGGAGCTTTAGATATACAATTAGTAAAAAAAGAGACTTATATCTTAGGTGACAATACAAATGAAATTAATGTCTCTGATATTTCAAAGGCAATCAAATTAACGTCATTAACAATTGCATTGTTTACAATATTTATATTAATTATAATGACCATAGTTCAAGTGATAATATGAAATTAGCAATTTTATCTGTTTCCAAAAAAGGTTATGATTTATCATTAAAATTAAAAAATGAATTAGATAATGATTCAACGATAATAAAGTGCGATATTTATCATAAAGATGTTAAAAAAACATTTAATTTATTATTTTATGAATATGATGCGATAATTGCTATAATGGCTTCTGGTATATTAATAAGAAGTATTTCACATTTGCTTGAATCTAAAACAACAGATCCAGCTATTTTAAATATCGATGACAATGGAAATTTTGTAATAAGCATGCTTTCAGGTCATTTGGGCGGAGCAAATCAATTGACGTCGAAAATTGCTGAATTAATTAATGCAATTCCTGTTATTACAACATCTACAGATGTAAATAACAAATTGGGAATTGATGTATTAGCAAAAGATTTATATTTATCAATTGATAATACAAAAGAGATTTTATTTTTCAATAAATCAATTTTAGATGGAAAAAAAGTTTCTTTTACAGTTAACAGTAATGGAAATTATGATTATTTATTTGATTATTTATCTAATAATACACTTGAAATAGATGTTTCAATTTATTTTTCAAGCAAGGTAAATGATGGTGAAATAGAAGCAGAATGTGATAATCATAAAATTATATTGAAACCACAAACGATTGTATTTGGAATAGGATGCAGACGTGGTAAATCAAGGGATGATATAAAAAAAGCTGTTCAGATAGTATTGAATGATTTGGATATTGATATTTCAAGAATCAACAGGTTTTCATCAGCAGAAATTAAAAAAGATGAAAAAGGCATTCTTGATTTGTCAGAAGAATTGAATATTCCTGTTAATTTTGTTGAGTTGGACAAGTTGAAACTTTTTGAATCAAAGGATATTCAAAAATCAGAATTTGTAATGTCAAAATTTGGAATTCCAGGGGTTTGTGAGCCGTCAGCATTGATTACGGCAGGATATGATTCAAAATTGATATATAAAAAAACGGCTTTTGATGGGGTTACTATTTCTGTGGCTTTGTCAAAATAAAAAAATAATTAAATAAATTAGATAGCCTCTAATTTAGATAATACTTCCCAAATTAAAGTTCTTGCATGAACTGGGATATTTGGATCATTACTAATTTCATCTAATTTTCCTAAAACAGTACTTATTCTAACAGATTGATCTTTTTCATCATCTTTCAAGAGTTTATTAGATTCATTAGCTGCTTCTCTGATGTTACGTGGAACACTATTTTCATTCATGATATATTCTAGTATTTCACATACTTCGTCAATATTTTGATTGCTCATAAAACTTCCCCTCCAAAATTAAATTAAAAAAAGTTTTAGAATAATATAAAGATATATGTTATCTTTTAATATATAATTGTTTGTGATTAATCGAATATTCTACATAGAAAAGTATATATTAAGTTAATAAATAACCTATATAATATGTCAGATGTAAGCAAAACTACAATAAATTTACCAAGTGATTTGAAAAAAGAACTTAAAATTATGGCTATTCGTGAAGACACTTCATTATCAGGATTAATATTAAAAATGATTAATGAAGGCTACGAATCAAGAAGAAAAGATTCAGATGAATGATATTATTTAATATCTTTCACTGAATTTAACATTATTGAAACAAATTGGGTTTTTGCAGCCTCTTCTATGAAAATTGCAAGTGATTCTGCTTCTTTTAAATTTTCACCGACACATAAAGTACCATGCTTTTTTAAAATTAATGCATCATTTTCAACGATGCTTTCAGATGCTTTTAAAGCAAGTTCTTTACTACCTGGTTTTTCAAATTGGACACTTGACAAGTTTGTGTTATAGAATTTACAATAATCCTCTAATATTTTTAGTTTATCGTAATTAAATGAAAATCCTGTAGCATAAGGAGAATGTGTATGGACGATTGCATTAACATCCTTTCTTTTTTTATAAATTCCTATATGCATTCCGACTTCTGATGAAGGTGTACCTTTTGTTAATGAATTTCCATCCATATCAACTAAAACAATATCTTTTTCATCCAGTCCATTAATTGGTTTTAAAGTAGGTGTGATTGCAATATAATCGCCAAGTCTAATACTTACATTTCCGGATTTACCTGAAACTAATCGCTTTTCATAAATATTATTACAAACTTCTATTAATTTTGAAATATCGTCATTCATATTATCACTTAGTCAATGAATCTAAATAGTTTATACTGTCCTTTATCTATTACTGGAACTTGAGCGGGAGTAGGCTCTATATTTTTAATCTTTTGATATTCTGTCTGAGTCTGAAAAGTTCCTGAATTAATCATATGAATGCCATTATATTTTTTATAGGAATTGATGTGAATATGTCCTGTATGGAAAATGTCAGGAATCTCTTCAATAACTAAATAATCTTCTAATTCTGAAGCTAATGGTGTTCTTTCACCATAAATAGGAGCTAAATGTCTTTTTTTTAGAAGTTCTTCCATCATAAATTCATTTTTTTCATATGACAATCCCTTAATGGCCATAGGTAACTCATTGAAACTTTCTCCATGGTAAATCAAAACATGAATGCCGTCGAGTGACACTACGGCAGGATTACTTACAAATTCAACATTGTTTAGCTTATATAATGATTTAGCATATTCTTCTGGAACAGCAGGCTGTGGCTCTGCAAGTCTTGAAGCATCGTGGTTTCCAGGAGTGATTATAATTTTAATGTCACTTCTAATATTTCCTAAAAATCTTGCAGCTTCATCATATTGTTTGCGAATGTCTTTAATTGACAGTTCCTTATCCTGATTTGGATAGACACCAATACCGTCAACTATATCACCGGCAACGATTAGGTATTTAACATCTTCAGCAACTTTTCTCTGTTCTTCATTACCATATTCACAGTTAATCCAATCAATAAACTTTTGAAATGCATCTTCAAGGAAAGTTAAGCTTCCAATGTGGACATCAGATAGAAATACTATTCCAAAGTCCATTTCTTTTTCTTCTATTCTTGTAACGCCCGGATAAATTAACTGATTTGCAATTACAAAATCACCGTCCTTATTTGCTATGACACCAACTACTTCATCCCTAACCAGTTTTTCAGCGTCAGCAAACAATTCTTCATTTTTATTGGAGAATAAAATGGATATTGATCCCGTATCATCTTCAAATTCTATGAACTTATGTCCATTTTTGGTGGATCTGATTTCCTTAACCATTAAAATAAGATTCAATGTAGTTTGGCCGTCTTCAATATCAGCGACTTTTGTAGTCATTTTCAAGTCAGGCCTTTGCTTTAATATTTTACTTAACTTTTCATATCTTGACTGGAAATATGTAATCAGGTCTCCAATCTCTCCGCTTGTATAGGATTTGTTTGAGCTGTCCTGCAATACTTCAAAATCATATTCGACATTAATCTTTTCTAAGTTCCTTTTAAATTCAATTTTAGCGTCTTCAATTTTTTCAGAATCTTTCTTTTTTACAATTCCATCAATAGATTCATCTTTTTTATCATCTCTAATATCTGATTTTGAATTGTTTGAATCTTTAGTTTCCTGAGTTGATTGTGAATCACTGTCAGTTTCTTCTTCAGGAGAATTGTCTTTTTCTGTTGATTCTTCACTGGAAGTGTTAATGTTACCTGTAATTTCATCTATTATTTTACCGTTAACTGAAATTAAGTCTACAGGTTTGAAATCATTGCTTTTTAATTTAACAATCAATTCTGAAGCAAAATTTAGCGGATTATCTGATTTTATTACTTTAGCGTAAGCATCAGGTGATAAATTAATTCCTTTTTTTGCAAATTTAAGTAAAATATTCTTTGTCATATTAGTTTAAATTTTAATTTTCAATGTTTATAAACTTTGACAATATGGAAAAGTTATATTTTTTAGTCAGGTTATTTTCAGGGATATGGTAAAAAATAAAATTACTTATAAAAAATAAGATTAAAGATTTACTCTTTCGATAAATTGATAATAGTATTATTAGTTATATTTATTATATATTAAAAATAAAATTAGTATATTATATTGTTATTTAATGAATGATGTGATAATATGGGAAAAGTACTTAGAATATTACTAGTAATCGTATTATTTATAATATTTTTTGAAGTAGGATTATTTAGTTCATATACAATTGTCACAGCAGAAGTTCCTGATGTTAGAGGATTAATTGATATGCAGATTGAAGAAATATCTAATATATTTAGCCCTCAACATGTAAACGATGTGCTTATTAAGGATCCGACAAATGTTAATTTTTCAAACAAAAAGGATGTAGCGCTTAAAATGGAAGAGATTTCGAATGTTGATGGTGTCAATGTCGATTCAATGAATGCATCAACCTATGAAGACACAAGTAATGATAAGTTTAATATTACTATTGAAGCATTGGGCTATGCTGAGCCTAATTCAACATCCGGACAAATTGTTATCAGTCAAAAGCCTTCATATAAGGTAATTGTTTCTTCTGTTGCTTCGTATAAGAATGATGAGCTAATAGTCGATACAGATCAAATGAAAGTAGATTCAGTATTAAAATTGTTTTAAGGTAAAAAAATGATTAATGTAATTGGAATTGGTCAGAATAGAGAAAACATGACCTTAGGAGCTATAAAAGCTATTGAAGATTCTGATGTTATTATTGGTTATAAAAAATATATCAACCAAATAGAAGACCTTATTGAAGGTAAGGAAATTTTAAAAAAAGGAATGGGAGACGAAATAGCTAGAGCGGAAGTTGCTATTCAAAAAAGTAAAGAGGGCCAAACGGTTTCATTAATCAGTTCAGGAGATCCTGGCGTTTTTGGAATGGCTAATGTTTTATATCAGATACTTTCAAAGTATGAAGATGTTGAAGTAAAAGTTTATCCTGGTGTTTCAGCCCTTAATTATGCATCATCCAAGTTAGGAGCTCCTTTAAATGATTTTGCAGCAATCAGTTTAAGCAATATTTTGACTCCACTGTCTGAAATAGAAAAGAAGTTAAGATATGCACTTGAAGCTAATTTAATTGTTGCAATTTATAATCCTATTAGTAAAACACGCAAAGAACCTTTCAGGAGATTCAAACAATGTGTTTTAGATATTAAGGGGGAAGATGCTTTAATAGGTATTGTAGATAGTACATATGAACCTGCAAACGAAACAATCGTTAAAGTTAAAGATTTGACAGAAGATATTGTCAATATGTCCTGTACTTTGATTGTCGGAAATGATTTGACTTATGTTCAGGATGACAAGTTAGTGACTCCAAGAGGTTATGTAATAAGAACTCCGATTCATGAGCTTTCAAGAAATCATTATGAGAAATTCATAAATGGCGAAATCGCCCACGGGCCTAACCATGAATGTGAATATTATCCTTGCCATTGGGACGGTCAGTACTGTGATTTCTGCTATTGTCCTTTTTATCCCTGCGGTGATTCTTCAACCGGTGGCGAGTGGATAAAAGGCAAAAATGTTTGGAACTGTAAGAATTGTTTCTGGCCTCATCAAAAAGAAGCTGTCAATTGCATTAGGGAACCTTTAGAAGAAATTTTAGAGGAAGTTGATGATTTAAAATCTAAGAAAAAAACCTTATTAAAATTAAGAAGAGCATGTTTATTAAATAATAATCCAAGGGATTTGTAAGAGGGAATAAAAATGTCGATTAAAAATCTTTTAATAGAAATGAAAAATATGTCGGAGCTAATGGTTGATTTAGCTTACTCGGCTGTTTTATTTAATAGTATTGACGCTGCTGAAGAGGTATTAACCTTGGAAAATAGAGTTAATGCTATGAACTATGAAATTAAGAAAGAATCATTGGTTGCAGCCAGGTCTTATGAAGATGCTGAAAAATTAACCGCATTGCTTGAAATTGCTGAAGCTGCTGAAAGTATGGCAAATGCTGCAAAAGATTTGGCTGATTTAGTAATTAAAGGTATTAAACCGCATCCTGTTTTCAAGATGGTAATGGAAGAATCTGACAAAATGATTGCTAGAATTGGTGTAGTTAATGAGTCTGATTTAGCAAATAAAACTTTAGGAGAATTATTATTAGTTAATCGTACAGGAATGCGTGTAATAGCTATTAGAAGAGGAGAATCATGGATTTATGGACCAGATAAAAATACTATGATTCTTGCAAACGATATTTTAATTTTAAAAGGAACGGATGAAGGTGCAGACCTTTTAAGAAAATTGGCATCTGGATCCTGTTCACTAGAAGATATTCAAGAAGAATTAGATGACGAAGATTAAACTTTTTACGATGTGATATAATGATAGGGGGTAGTGATATGCATGAAAGCAAAAAAGAAGAAGATTCGCACTTCACTATCTTCATTTCAAAACTTTTTTTCAGAATATAATTCTGTAATTAAAGAAAGCTTCATTGCTCTTTTAATTTGTGCTTTAGGAGATTTGTTTGCTGGAATTATTTTAGGAAACATGACCTTTTTCTTAGAGACATTTCCAGGTTTGCTTGTTATTATTCCTGGTGCAATTGGTATGAGAGGAAATATTTTTGGCTCT
This sequence comes from Methanobrevibacter sp., assembly GCA_017553445.1. GTDB lineage: Archaea > Methanobacteriota > Methanobacteria > Methanobacteriales > Methanobacteriaceae > Methanocatella. The sequence goes on from JAFZMD010000091.1 coordinate 53,643, forward strand.
TTTGCTTCAAGGCTATCAACTAATTTACATATTGGTATGATATCTCCCAAATTTGAGTTATCAGAACAGTTGAATAATAATATTGTTTCATCATTTGTCTTGACATTGATATTATCATTGTTTTTAGCAATAGCCGCCAAAGTATTCTGTATATTATTGCATTTTGAATCAATGTCCTTGATGGATTTTATTTTAATCAGTATTATGGCCGGAGTTATTTCCAATTTGATAATGCTTCCAATAACTATGCTTATTTCATTTAAGAGTTTTAGTCATGGATGGGATCCCGATAATGTTACAACCCCAATTATTGCTGCTGCTGGAGATTTATTAACACTGCCGGCTATTATAGCTTCCGTTTACATTTTATCATTCTTGAATTTTAATTTTATGATTAAAAATGTTATTTTTATTATAATAATTGTTTTAGTCATTTCTGCATTTGTTTATGCCATTAAAATGTCCAGCGAATCCAAAAACATTATCACTCAATCTGCACCGGTATTGTTATTGTGTTCTCTATTGGGTGTTTCAGCCGGTGCAATATTGAATAATTCTCTTGAAACATTGCTTACAAATAATACGCTTCTCACGTTATTACCTTTATTCTCTGGAATGTGTGGCAGTTTAGTTAGCATATTAAGTGCCAGATTATCTTCCGGTATTCACTATGGTTTGATTGAACCTTTAAAAAGGCCTCAAGGAGAAACGATTCCTAACTTTTTAGTCTGTTATGTTCTAGCTATTGTGATGTTTCCTTTAATTGGATTCATTTCTGAAGATTCAACTATTCTTTTAGGTTCAACGGGTGTGGGTTTCATTAATATAATTCTCATTTCATTGATTTCAGGTTTTATTCTAATATCAATAATGATTTTTGTCGTTTATTACATTTCAATCACCTCATATAATCATAACTTGGATCCGGATAATATTGTAATTCCTATTTCAGCAAGTTTCACGGATGCAATATCCAGTTTAATACTTATTTCAGTTTCACTTTTAATTCTTGGAGCTTTAATTTAACTCCAAGCTTTTATTTTAAACTCACAGGGTTGTGTTGTAAAATAATTGTAATTTAGTTTATCCTTATCAAAATCCTTTGGAACTCCAACCAGCACGGCTTTAACATCATTTTTGTTTAAATGTATGAAGACTATAGAAGAGGAATCATTCAAATCAAACAGTTCGTTTAATCTATTATTCAAATAGATTTTTGAATTTGTAACTCTTTGGCCTTTGTAGCTTTTAGAATGTGTATTGTCGATTGAATATTCACATTCAAGTCTTTCGCTGTCATCAAACAATAGATAATAGTCCGTCTTTTTTAAATTTCCTTTAAATAGCTTAAAGTAGTTGCAGCTATAGTCCTTTTGATTGTGGTTGTGGTTGCATTTTCCATCAATTTTAAAGTCACAAATTGCATATTTTTTGAAAAAATCGCATTTTACAAGTCTGCTTACACTGTAAACATTACCTCTTTCAATATCTGATGAACCTATTTTTACACTTGAAATTGATGTCTCACAAGGTATTAGCTCCATCGATGAGGAAAACTTATTATTGAATATTCTTTTTGTAACCAAATTGTTATAATCTCTGCCGAGTTCTAGAAATTTAAAGTATGAAACACTGTTTTCTATTGTATTTCCCTCTGAATTAATGATTGCCAGACCCACTCTTTTTGATTTAAAGTCTTCCCAATTGATTGGCATACCTGGATCATTAATTAAACTATCAGCTACTTCATTGATTGTTTTTTCGATATTGTTGTTTTCTACACTTTTGGAAATCTTTTCCTGTGAAACTTCAGATACAAAGGAAGTAATACCTAAAATCAATAGTATCATGATTCCCACCACCACTATTTCAAGTGTAAAATTTCCATTGTTATCCATCATGAACCAACCCATATTTTTTTGCATGAGATGAGTCTAGAATCAAACTGGTTGGATCCAATTTGTTTAGCCTTTCACCTTCATATCTATCATGAAATACTACATGATCAGAACAGGATACGCTTTCATTGTTTGTGGTAATGGTTCGAATGAAGACTTCCATTCCGTAATGTGGGCATACTCCTTTTCCATCCAATCTGCATAAATAACAACTTCCGTCTGCACTTTCATGAAAATATCCTTGCTTTAAACAGTCTTTAAGCGTATCGCCATCACCATGATGAACGTATGGGTCATATGGACATTTTTTAATAATTAAGGGCGATGAAGCCAAGATATATGATTCATATGAATCCACATTATGTGCTCTTAAATATTTTGCAAGGGCTTCAAAATAGTAGATTGTTGTGCTGTCGTGATTAATGTTGCTGTAAAGTTTAGGTAGCATTGCATAAGGAAGCGGATCATATAAACCTTCAATCGATGAATTGCTCTCTAAGATACCATCGAACTTTTCATTGTCCTTATCGGCCTTTAAACGGACTTTAAACAATATTTTCCAAGGGCTATCTGTGCTTTCTACAGATAAAACTTCACTTCTAATATTAATACCATATTTCTTTTTATATTCGCTGTTAACGTCTTTCAGTTTATTGTTTAAGATTTTCTTAATGTCGCTTCTACTGTCATGTATGAAATGGGCATGATATAGTCTATCAGTTTCTTCAGCTATCGAATCCCTTCCAAGTTGCTCCAAATTTTTATTGTAATCCTCTATGATATACTTAAAATTATCATCAGATATTGAATTTATATTTTCATTTTCCATGTAATCTATACTATTTACAATGAAAATAACAATTAGAACAATAGAAAGAATCAAAATAACTGTCGTTCCTGTTATTATATTTCCGTTATTATCTATTGAATACATGTGATAAAATTAGAATAATATTTTTAATATTAGTTGTTGAAGTGCGATTGTGTGATTTTTTCAACCATTTATATATGAAATTTTTAATAGACTTTAAGTTAATTTTTTATATTATAGGAATAATAAGTAGTAATAATTAAAAAAATATTTGGAGGATACCATGTCAGATACTGTTAGAATGTGGCGTCATATACAACAAAGATACAGTCTTGTTGGTTCAAAATGTAATGAGTGTGGTGATGTATTTTTCCCATCTCGTGTTGTTTGCCCAAATTGTAGGAGAAAAGGAAAATTAGAACCGTTCCAATTTTCCGGTAAAGGAAAAATATATACTTATTCTGTTATTAGATCACCTCCTGATGATTTCAAAAAAATGGCACCTTATGCCGTTGCTGTTATTGAATTGGAAGAAGGTGCTAAATTAACTTCTCAACTTGTTGATTGTGATGTTGATGATATTGAAATTGGTGATCCTGTAGAAATGGTCTTTAGAAGAATTTCTGAAGATGGCCCTGATGGCGTTATTTCTTATGGATTTAAGTTTAAGCCAATTAAATAATTTTTTTTTAGGGGGGTTAATACTTTCCTTTAATACTTTTCTATTTTTTTTAATAACTAATTTTAAATAATACTATTTTTCAAAATATTATTATGTCAAATTATGCGATTATACTTATTAGCCATGGTAGTAGTTTACCTTATGGCGAAGAAACTTTTAGCGAAATTAAAGATAAATTTGTTAATAAAACAGGACTTCCAACTGAAGTTGGTTACATGAAGGTATCGAGTCCATCCATTGCCGGGGCGGTTGAAAATTTAAAAGATGAAGTTGAAGATTTGGATAGAATTATTGCACTTCCCGTCTTTTTAGCTCCAGGAATTCACACTAACATTGATATCCCAATACTTCTGGGTTTGGATCCATTAGAAGAAGACCCTAGATGTCCTGATGGAAATTATCCGGATGAGCATTATTTGTCAATAGCTGATGATGTTGACTTTGATGGTGAAATTGTATTGTTGCCCCCTATTGGTCCCGATGATGATTTATTGAAATTCATTGATAAAAGAATTGAGGAAATGTTAACTGATTCTGAATTGGATGAGGATGCTAAGACTGGAGTTTTACTTGTTTCACATGGAAGCAGATTAAAATACAATAAAGAATTTATTTCATCATTATTCTCTAAATTTGAAAAAACAACTAATTATCCATGCAGTTTTGGATTCATGGAATTGGAAAAGCCTAGCATTCCAGAATCTATTGATAAATTACTTTATGAAAATGAAATCGAAAGGTTAATTGTTGTGCCTGTTTTCATTGCTCCGGGTGTTCATACAACCAATGACATTCCTACAATTTTAGGTTTAAAAGAGGGTCATTCCCATGAGCATCATCATCACCATCATGACCACGACCACAACCATGATCACGGTCATGACCACCATCATGATTTGACTACAATTGATTTTGATGGCGAAATCTTATATCCTGAACCGATTAAGGCTGACGATATATTAATCGACATTTTAGTTAAAAAAGTTAATAATGCATTATAATTATTAACTTTATTAATTTTTTTAATTGGGTTTAAACCAAACTTTAAATATTTTTAATCATAAAATAGTAATATTAATAAATGAGATGTTATTATGATTGATGAAAAAACTGGTATTTTACTTTTAAGCCACGGCAGTAGATTAGATGATGGTGAAGAAGTAATTAAAGCTTACACTGAAATGTATAAAGAAGAATACCCTGAAGCTATTATTGAATATGGATTCATGGAAATTAGAAAACCTGGAATTCCAGAAACAATTAATAAATTAACAAGAGGCAATGATTTAGAAAAAATTATTGTTGTCCCGGTCTTTGTTGCTCATGGACTTCACACAAAAAGGGATATTCCATCATTGCTTGGAATCGAAAGTGATTTCACTGAAGAGGATGCTCACGGTCACGGACATCATCACCATCATGGCCACGACCACGGGCATGGCCACGGACATCATCATCACCATCATGATGAAGAAGAGGAATTCGATTTTGATGGTGAAATAATTTTAACAGACCCTCTTGGCATTGATACAAGATTATACGATATTATTAAAGATAGAATTTCAGAACACTTGTAATTGTTCTTTTTTCTTTATTTTTTTTTGTTTTTTTGTTTTGATGATGAATTTTATTTTTTAGAAAAATTTATATATTATTCATAGTATAATTTAGATTACATTATAATTTTTTTAAATGTGATATATATGAAAATTAAAAATGTTTTTTTAATTTCTATTGTTTTATTAGCTATTTTTTCAATTTCTGCAGTGAGTGCTGAAAGTATAGCTGATGAAAATGTAGAAATAATTAGTGGAGATTTTAATTCAAACAATGATTTTGGCAATGTTTTAAGTAATTATAATTTAGATGATAGTTATGGTGCTGGAGAAAGCGAAGATGGCGATGATTCAATTAACAATGCTTCTTCTATAGAATCCAGTGATTTAGTGAAGTATTATAGAAATGATTCTCAATATGAAGCTACTTTTTATGACGCTGATGGAAATCCTTTAGTTAATGAGTCAATTCCTATTTCCATTAATGGTGCAAATTATAATAGAACTACCAATACATCCGGTATAATGAAGTTTTCAATTAATTTGGCGCCTGGTGACTATGTTATTAAAGTAACTAACCCGGTAACCAATGAAAGCGCTTCAAATAATGTTACAGTATTATCAACATTGATAAGTAATGATGTTGTTAAATATTATAAAAATGGTACTCAATATTATATCACCGTTTTAAATGGTCAAGGCAATGCTTTAACTAATGCTACTGTTAGTTTAAATATCAATGGAGTATTTTATAACCGTACGACTGATAAAAACGGTATTGCCCAATTAAAAATTAACTTGAACTCTGGTAAATATGTTATAACCGCAGAAGGACCTGATGGTCTTAAAGTATCCAATAACATTACAGTCAAACCAACAATTGAAGGAAAAGACATCAAAAAGTATTATAAGAATGGAACCCAGTACTATGCTAATTTCACAGATGCTGAAGGTAATCCATTAGCTAATACCAATGTAACATTCAATATTAACGGTGTAATGTATAATCGTAAAACTGATGCAAACGGTACTGCAAAGTTATCTATTAATTTGCCTGCTGGAAAATATGTTTTAACAGCTATCAATCCGAATACTACTGAACAAATGTCTAACAATGTTGAAGTTTTAAGTAAAATAGCTGTTAAAAATTCCCAAAGCGGTGGAAACATCTCTATGGAATACAATTCCAGTTCCAAATATAGCGTAACCCTTTATAATGATGATGGTACTTTGGCTAAAAATAAAGCTATAACCTTTAATATTAATGGAGTATTTTACAAAAGAACCAGTGATGAAAACGGTACTGCTTCATTAACTATTAACTTAAGACCTGGAGATTATGTTATCACCGGTGATTTTGAAGGATGTAAACAATCTAATCTTATCAAAGTAAGAGTTACTCCTAATATCAAATTAGTATCCAGTACCCTTCATTTCAATGAATCTTTCAAATTCTATCTGACCGAGAAAAATTCAGGAAATCCAATTACAGGCGAACATTATGGTATATTTATATATAATAATACTCCATATGGAGCTCTTCCGGATATAAATGGTCTTGTAGAAATTAGTCAAAAATTCATTGGTCAAACATTCCCTGTTGGATTCAGCGACATGTTCTATTTCGGTATGCTTGATGATGGATATTATTCATCCATTTGGGTTTTGAATACTGTTAAAATTGTAGAATAGATTTAATTAATGTGATTTTTCACATTAATTTTTTATTACTTTTTTTCTTAAGATTTATTTATTTTAAAATTAATACTAATATACATGGCCTTGAAAGTCTCAGATATTGGTGAAAAAGAATTAATTAACTATATTTTATCTAAATCAAAGGATATCATTCCTGATGACACGGCTATCACAAAATTTGGAGATACTAATCTAATTTCTACTTGTGACATGCTTATAGAGTCAAAACATTTTCCTAAGGAAATGTCTTATTTTCAGATGGGTTTCAAGGCAGTTACCGTAAATGTCAGTGATCTTGCAGCCATGGGCGCCAATCCTTTAGGTTTTTTGCTTTCTATTGCTCTTCCAAAAGATTTGGAAGTTGATTATTTTAAAGAAATCATAAATGGCGTTGTAAATGCCTGTGATTATTATGAGATACCTTTAATCGGCGGAGATACCAATGAAGCGTCAGAAATTATTATTTCCGGGACTGCTTTAGGTTTATGTGAAAATCCGCTGATGAAAAATACGGCCAAACATGGAGACTTAATTTGTTTAACGGGCGATATTGGCATTGCGGCTTTAGGCTTTAATTTAAATGGAGACAATATTTATACAAAAAAATCTTTGAAGCCTTTGGCAAGATTAAAGGAAGGTATTATTATTAAAAATGCCGGTGCAACTTCAGCAACTGATATTACAGATGGTCTGGCTTCAGAATTATATGAAATGAAACCGGATTCCTTAGGTTTCATGATTTATGAAGATAAGCTTGAGATATCTGATGAATTTAAGGAAATTTCTTATGGATTGGATTTGAATTATCTTGATTTGATTTTGCATGTTGGCGAGGATTTTGAATTGCTATTTACCATTGATAAGGAAAATGATTTGGATATTGATTTTAGAGTTATAGGTGAAGTTAATGGTTCGGATAGGATACAGATCACATTAAGCAATGGCGAAGTAACAGAAATTGAAAACAGGGGATACAATCATTATGTTAGTTGATCGGAATTTGTATAAAAAAAGCTCCAAGACACAAAAAGTCAGATGTGAGATTTGCGCTAATTATTGTAAAATTGCTGAAGGCAATGTTGGGATTTGCAGACAGCATAAAAATGTAAATGGGGAGCTTTTTGACTTAAGTTATGGTATTGTATCTTCTTTAAGTCCGGATCCAGTTGAAAAAAAGCCTTTAAATCAGTTTATGCCAGGTACTTTTACATACTCTATCGGCGGTTTTGGGTGTAACATGACATGTTTGCACTGCCAGAACTATATCATATCACATGAATATGAAAAGTTTGGCAATGGTATTAAAATACTACCAGAAACAATTGTGGAAAATGCACTCAAATATAATTGTAAGTCAATTGCTTGGACCTATAATGAACCTACTATACACTTACCTTTTAGCAAAAAAACTTCTTTACTTGCAAAGATAAAAAACCTGAAAGTAATCTATGTCAGCAATGGTTACATGTCAAGCCAGTCAATTGAAGAAATTTTAACATTTGTGGATGCATTCAATATAGACTTGAAATCCATGTCTGAAAAATTTTATAAAAAAGTATGTGGCGCAGATTTGGATGTCGTTTTGGATAATCTGAAAAGAATTTATTTGGAAGGTAGACATTTGGAAGTCACCAACCTCATAATTAATGACTATAATGATTCAATAGAGGAAATAGAACAACTATGTGATTTTGTTGCAGATGAATTGTCCGTTGATGTTCCGCTGCATTTCTCAAGGGCATTTCCGTACTATAAAATGAGGGAAATAGAGCCGACCAATAAGGATATTTTATATAAGGCCCGTGAAATAGCATTAAAAAAAGGAATTAAGAATGTTTATTTAGGCAATATTTAAATTAATAAAATAATGCCGTAATATAAAGTGGAATAGCAGCCATGAATCCAAGTAAAGCTATGAATAGATAATTGTCTAAATTGTCTTTTTTAATGTTTTTACTATTAATATTTAATATTAATGGCATTAGAGTAAATAATGGAATAAAATATCTTAAATGTACTCCCCAAACAACTCCCTTTTCAAAGTTTCCAACTCCTGCCCATGTTAATAATTGAATAAAGTATGTTCCAACAATTATGGTAATAGTTATTAAAAGTAATTTTAATCTATCAATATTCCTTATTTTTATATATAAAGGATAAAACAAGCATACAAATCCAAAGAATAAATAATATAACACAGATAGTAATTTTCCTCTTGTATAATCAACAAAATAAAAGTTATATGAAAGATTAAACATCTTTAACATTAACTTTGGAACTTCATATATCAATGTTGAAAAGAGAATTAGAGTTTCCTTAATATGTGTTGAAATGTATTTAAGTTGTTCCTGTGGATTAGTTCCATGTTGTTCAAACATATAGGTTCTAATACTATTATTTAAGCTATCAATTGAATAAAATTTAGCATATGCAACCGTAACAGTTAAAGTTAAAATGATTCCAAGCATACTAATAAAGAAATATTTTTCATTTTCATATTTATCTCTTGGAACTAATAAAATTAAAAATGCAAAAATCACGTAATTTGGTTTGATTAGAGATAATAGTGTTATTAAAGAGAAAAACAGTATAATATTTTTAATTTTTATTGATTTTGGTTTTGATTTATATAAATATAGGAAATATCCAATAATTATTAAGGATATGCCATATACAAATGCATCAATACTAACGGAAGATGATTGGTATATTGCAAGGGGAATGCATGAACAAACTAAAAGAGGCATTTTTAGTATTGGTGCTTTTTTAATAGCTATATATGCAAAACTAGCATACATTAACAAATTAAAGAATCTAGCAAACCATAATGCAAAAATTTCTGTCAAATTTAAAATTTTAGCTAATTTAAGTCCAATTGCCGATGATATATAACCATAAAAAGGATTTTGTGAAAAAATTTTATCTACTTGGGCAGGACTGTTGTTAATTTGTGTGCTTGTAGCTGAAGAATCTAAAAATGTTACAATTTTTCTTTCAGTATCTCCTAAATCCTTTGATGTTTGGGATACAGTATAATTTTTTGTTATATTATTAAATTCAGGTATTAATACTCCTTCAGATAATGAATCTACTCTAAAAAAATGTTCTGCTTCATCATTTACAATAAAAATTGGTGTTAAAAGTAAACAAGTAATTCCAAAAATAAGTATTATTGAAAATGCGACCTTATGGAGTTCCTCATAATTTTTTTTAAAGTAAATAATTGAAAATATTCCTTCAATTAATAAAATAAAAATAATTAATACCTCTTTAAATGGACTAATATAATTTTCATAGTTAAATATGATTAATACTAATAAAAAAATAGTCAAACAATAAAATAGAATTAATTTTTTATTTTTATTTAATATATTTATCATGTTTTCCATATTTTATACAATTAGCTAATAAATAATAATTTGGGAAATTTTAGATTATTCCCCAAAACTAACTCTTTCGAATTTTTCTATAGTTTTTAAAGATTTGGTTGCATCCACGCCAATTTTAGTTGTAGTACCATCACTTTCAGCTACAGGATCAAGTGATGAACCGCGCACATTAGGAACAATCATAATGTCTCTATCACCTTTAACGCGTGTAGCTATTGCATACTCAACATCTTCAGCATCAAATACATTAACGTCTGTATCTACAACAACACAATGCTTTAATGATGGATGAGCAGACAACGCCGCCATTATTGCATTTTTACCGTCACCTTCAGTTTGCTTGTTTATGGAAACGGCAGCATGTAACCAGCAGCAACCTCCTTCAGTTAAAACGACATTTTTAACTGTAGGTACTGCATTTTTAACGGATTTAAATATTCTAGGCTCTTGAGGAAGGCCTTGCAGTAATTTATGTTCAAATCCTGCTGGGATAATTGCATGATAACATGGATTATCCTTTTTGATGTGCATTTTCTCTAAGTTTATTACAGGCTGGTCACGAATAATGTCATAAGTATCGGTTAAATCAACGAATGGTCCTTCACTGACAGTTTCGGTCACGGAGATTTTACCTTCTAGAATGATGTCTGCCTGTGGCACTTCCAAGTCTCCGCATTTAATCAATGTTAATTCACCATCTTTAAATGCGTTAGCGACATCCATTTCATTATAGTCGATAGGAATTGAAGTTGTACTTGCAAGCAATATGGCAGGGTCCATTCCAATAGCTATTGCTATTTCCAAGTCTTTTCCTTCTTTTTGAGCATTTTGGAAGTAAGTATAAAGGTTTCTCGGAACAATCCTGATTACAAGTCTTTTATCATCCAAAACCATCATCCTATGGATTGATGCATTTTGAACACCGCTTACAGGGTCACGTGCGAAGACAACACCTGCAGTAATGTATTTTCCACCGTCTCTTTTGTAATGGGTTAATATAGGTATTTTATCCAAATTGACTTCCAGACTATCATATTCACTAAAGTCTGTAAATTTATCGACTTTAATAGGATTGTCACTGGCTTCAATAATTTTTTCAGTAATTTCAGAAACTTCACAGTTAATTGATTCAGCAATTTTTGCACGAGTATTGCAGATACCTGAAATAACAGGCATATCAAACCCTTTAACATTTCTTATAATAACAGTATCTTTTGGATAATCTCTTAAAACGCGTGATACTTCATATTCGGATGATAATTCCTCTGTTATTTCAATAATATTTTCATCATTAATATTCATTCAAATCCCTACAAATTAATTTTTTTATCTTTTAATTTAGTTAAAACTTCAATAATGTTAGTATCTTTAATTGAAAGTATTTCACCAGCCAGAACGCCTGCATTACGGCCATTATTAATACCAACTGTTGCTACAGGAACTCCTGGTGGCATATTTACGGTTGTAAGCATGTGTTCTCTTCCAAGTTCGTTTTCACATGGAACACCAATAACAGGCCTATCTGTAAGCCCGACCAAAGCGCCGGTAACCTGTGATGAGTTTGAACTGATTCCAATAAATATTTTTGAGTGTTTAACGGAGGAAATATAGCTTTTGAATTTACCGTTTGATCTTATTGGACATACCACTTTCATGTTATATGAAATTTTAAGCCTTTCAAGAGTAGCACTTACTTTTTTAGCTACTATTAAGTCGGATTGTCTACCGACGATAATTGCAACATCAGCATCAGGATTTATATTTGACGTATCTATTTCTTCCATAATTTCTTCTTCTATTTTTAGATTTTCAACAGCCAAATAATCATTAACAAGGAACTTTTTGTCTTCAATTTCATCAACAATTTTGTTACTGTCATAAACCTTTTTTTGATATTGTTTTCTAAGGCCAATAACCTTTTCACGTATTTCACTATCATGTATGCCCATAAATTGCGCTGCTAAAATTGCGGCATTATCTCCCCTGTCAATTCCAACTGTTGCAATTGGGGAAGGATATGGCATATGAACGCAGGAGTCAAGTGCATCAATACCGCCTGTTTTGACATCTACAGGAACGCCTATAACTGGTCTAGGAGTATAAGCAGCTATTGCTCCAGGTAAATGTGCTGCTAGCCCTGCAATTCCTATAAAAACTTCGATTCCGGCATCAGTACCTTGCTTTACAATTTCACGAACAAGATTTGGCGTTCTATGGGCTGATGCGATTTTTAAACTATAAGGAATTTCTAATTTTTCTAAAATATCCATACTCTTCTCGGCAATTTTAATGTCAGAACCACTGCCAAGAATAATCATTACTTTTGGAACCATTATAAAATACCTCATTGAAAATTAATACCACTTAATAATATGATTATTAATTATATTTAAAATTATGATTTTTTAAATGATATGGAAAATATTTTATAAAAATAAATGTTTAAAAAAAGTTATTATTATATATTTTTTATTTAAATTTTAAAGTAATAATTATATTTCTTTACCGTAAAACATCACACGACGTGCTGAAAAGTTCCAGAACAGAACTAATATTGAAGCAATAATTTTAGACCATAGATAGTTAATTGAACACATGTCCGTGAATATGTAAAGAAGTATTTCTGTTAAAATCCAACCCACAATACTTATTGCTAAAAAAATATTAAATTCTAAGGCTTTATTTTCGATTTGGCTTTGGTTGAATACCCATGATGTGGATAGATAGTAATTTGCAAGAACAGATATGAAAAATGCAATTGTAGCTGCTATTAGATAATTTATATTTAAAAATTCAACTAATGCGAAGTATATGGAAAAGTCAATTATAAATGCTGTTCCTCCTACAAAAATGAATCTGAAGAACTGTAGGAAAACATTGTCTGTTTTATCAACAAATAACTTTTTGGTCAAATCTTTCATCAAATCACCTAATGAGCAAAGCAATAATCATTAAAAAAAATATTGCAATTCTAGTTACTGTATTTAATTCTTATCTTTTTAATTTCTTATTATTTATTAATTTTGATATTTTAGAAATATTAAGGCATCTGCTGATTGGAAATTAAATCACTAATATAACATTCCGGCCATGAATGTCAACATGCCACATAGGAATATCAGAATGCAGGTTACAATTAATGTTTCATTATTTTTAATCCTTGAATTCTTATAGTTTATAATTAATGGAATCAATACGAATATCGGCAAAAAGTATCTTGGAACGACTCCAGATTCAATCAAATCTTTAGCGCCGACGGGAGCCCAGGTTAAATATTGAACCAGATAAGTTCCAAATATTATGATAAATAAACTAAAAGCAGTTATTATGCGTGTATTTCTCTTGATTTTATCTTCAATCTGATAAAATAGACAAAATAAGATGAAAAATAAAGCATATATGATATTAAATAATGGAAAATTATTATAGTTTGTATAAAGCTTTGATAACGCATCAATTTGAACAGGTATTTGATTTCCAATCTGTAAAAATGTAATTATTCCATGTGCATCTGACAATAAGTACTTTATCTGATCATTGGCATTAACATGCTTTTGTGCAAATAAAGAAGCTCTCCATGAATGGGATATGCTTCCAACTGCATAAAATTTGGCCCAGATAAGTAAAGCTATCAATGTTATAAATATTGATAAAAATCCCAAATATTTGTCTTTTGGATTTTTGAAATTGCTTTTGGGAACAATCAGTATCAATAGTGCAAATCCGCCGAGTGTCACCTTTGAAAATCCAAGAATGATAACTAAAATCGTGAAGATTCCTATTTCTTTTTTCGTTAAACTTCCTTCTTTTGCTTTATACATATATAAAAGATAAGCTATTACTATAAATGAGAAACTGAATATAAATGAATCGCTACTGAATGATGCGGCCTGGACTATTGCCAGCGGAAATGCTGCAACAACTGCCATAGGCACTTTTAGGATAGGAGTTTTTTTAATAGCTATAAACGTAAAAGAGGCATATAACAATAAATTAAAAAACCTTCCTGCCCATAACATACTTATCTGATTTAGATTAAGGAGTTTTGCCAAATCAATTCCTATTGCCTGTGCAAGATATGCGTAAAACGGATTTTGTTCAAATGCTGAGTTGACCAAGTGTGGAGTCGTGTTTATAGGCTGAGTATTCCAGGAATTTGTTTCAAAGAAAGTTTGATCCATTGGCATATGGGCCAGTGAATCTATACTCATAAATCCACTTTTATTTCCTTGTGTAATGTATTGTGGGAAGAAATCTCCATGAGATGTTATTTCAGACCTCATGAAATGTTCTCCCTCATCGGATACGCTGTTGATTGGAGATAAAAATACACATAACAATCCAAACAATACAATAATCATGAATACGGTTCGTTCTATATTTTTTGTTTTGTTATAATAATATAATGATACAATTCCACATATTGATGTGTAAATAAGAGTTAAAATAAAAAAAGAAGATTTAAAGTTAGCTCTATTGAATATGACAATGTTTATAATAATTATTGATAGCAATAAAATTATCAATGATTTTTTGTAGTTATTTAAGTTTTTATAGTCTATCATGAATATCCGGATAATATTTTAAGTTTAGGTATTTTTGATACAATTAATACTGAAATCCATGCTAAAATAATAGTAATTATGCTTAAAACAGCTATTAATAGTGCCATTTGTGCCCCTGATAATGGAAGCAGATCAAAATACTGGAAAACAATCATTACTAAATATATATGGGTTAAATACATCCCATAACTTGATCTGCTAATGCTTAATATTATTTTTTTGACTATATTAATTTCAAAAAATCCTTTTATTTTTCTTCCAAAACCTTCTTTGCTATCGTCAATTGCTTTAATTAAGATAAATATACTTGCTGATTCAAGTATTCCTATTAAGCTGATATCCAAAAAGGAATCCAAATGAACAGTATTATTTACCATGAATAAATATAAAATTTTATATGGAATTGGCTGATAAAGCCTTATAATGAATATTGAGAGAAATACAATTAGACCAATAATAATTAAAGCATTGCTTGAAAGTTTATATTCTCTATTAGCTAAATAGTATCCTAAAATTACATATCCAATCGGCGTTATAAAGAATGTCAGGTCAAGAAAAGTAATCCAATTAAATAAAATGCATATCTGGTATATTATTGAAGAAATGATAAATATTGAAGTGAAATATTTTGCCCCTTCAATCTTTTTGTTTTTTATAAATTCATTTATAACAGGAATAGCCAAAAATACTCCAATTACCATCCAGAAGTACCAGTTTACTCCTAAATTGAAGAAATCATTTATATAAAAAATTAATGCATCATAATTGAAAGGAAGCTGATTTAAAATTCCAATGACAATTAATGCTATCAGCATCCAGAAAACATATGGCGGAACTAATCTCAATGTTTTCTTGTTAATGAAGTCTTTAATTGAAGGATAATCTCTGTTTAAGAGTAATGCACCAGATATCATTAGAAATAATGGAACTCCCACTTTTCCTATATGCTGAAAGTGAGTGAAAGGTATATTTAAAATTGCAGCCTGTCTTCCAATAATGCACACATGACTAATTATTATTGCAAAAATAGCTACAGTTTTTAAAATATCAATATACATATATCTGATTTTATCACTCATGAAAACACCATTATTTAGTATTTTAAATTTTCTTTTTAATATATATTATTTTAAATTATGCCTTTTTCAGTATTTAATGGTCACTGTAAGAATTATCATAGCTGAAATAAAACTGAGGGCTATTGTTAAAAATGTTAACGACAACTTTTCCCTATCCTGTTCAAAAAAATCAGTATTCAGTATTAACGGAACAAATATTAACAATGGGATAAAGTAACGACTGAACACTCCATTCATGACAGTTTCTGCACCGACACTTGCCCAAGTTAAATACTGGACTGCTATTACACCAAAATAAATTAAAAATCCAATTAATAATCCTTTCAATTTTGTTTTCATGCCAAACTTTTCATCTAACGGATAAATCAGTGCGAAAACAGTGAAAAATATCATGTAAAGACTGGATAGTAATCTGGATGAATATGCACCAGCAGCATTTGAAAAATAAAAGAATCTATCTATGATAACTGGAAACTCATTGAAAATATTTGAAAATCTTTCCATGGAGAATATGGGATTGCTTAAAAGAAGATTAATTTGTTCTTTTGCGTTAACGTGATTGGATATGAAATGGTCTCCTCTCCAGGAATTTGCCAATACGCTTGTTGCATATCCGCTCCAAGCAATTCCTATTGCAAGAATAATCAAGATTGCAAGTTTGGATATTATGTTTTGGGTTTTGTTTTCATAATTTTTCTTTGGAACTAAAAATATCAGTAGGCTTAAAGCCAAAAACGGTGACTTTAATAAGCCGGAAAATATGACTGCACAGTAAAAAATGCCCAAATCAGTCCATTTGATATTTGGAGTTTTATAGAAATATAAAAAGTATGCAAATGCGAGAATTGAAAGTGATATGAATATTCCGTCAACGCTTAATGATGCAGCCTGATATATTGCCAAAGGCAAAATCGATACAATCAGCATTGAAAACTTTAAGATTGGGGCTTTACGAATGGCAAATGATATAATGACTGCATATAGAGCTAAATTAAATAGTCTTCCTAACCACAACAGCCATATTGCATTCAAATCCAATAATTTTGCAACAAACATACCTATCGCTTGAGGAAGGTAGGCATAAAATGGATTTTGTGAAAATGCGGAGCTTATGTATGATGGAGTTAGATTAATCTTTGCATCGTCAGCATCCGTTTTAAATACATTTGAACCTGTATTTTCACCCAATAATGTCAATGATGTTATTGTTTTATATCCATGTTCTGTAGAATTGGGAATTTGAATATAATCGGTTGATATCTGACCTGTTGATACGATTTCTGATCGTATTGAATGTTCTTGCTCGTCCGATACATCATCTATCGGCGTTAAAAATACACATGTAATTCCAAAAAGCAGTATTATTACAAGTGCGACTTTATGGATATTATTTTCATTTTGTATGTAGTAATATAAACTGAAACTTCCAATAATAAAAACTAACACCAATATGACCATTTCAAAAATTGGGGATGAATAATTTTTGTATTGAAAGGAACTTATTGTAAAAAAGGATAAAATAACCAGATAAAGCAATATATATTTTTTATTCTTCAATTTGGAATTAATTGTTTCTAATGTCATCTTATCCTTAAAGATTTATTTTAGAATCTTAATTTATTTTTGTATTGTCAATATCTTCATTTATTCCCCATTTAAAGTATATTACTCCTTGAGCTCCATTATCAAAAGATAATTGACTATCCTTTAACAGGTCTTCTGTAGGTAATTTTGTAACATTGAAATCAGACTGATATGTTTGAAGGCCAACCCATACTTTTGCATTACCTGAATTTTTTACAATCCATTCTGTTGTATTTTTTACCCAGTTACTGTCTGCTGCATAATTTCCTTTATACATCATAGGAACGATTACGTCAACATATTCTCCCATTTTTGGAATATCCTGACCATAATAGTATGTTGCATTTTCTTCAGGCATTACAGTTGCTGAAACAGTCAATGATGGATTGACTTCTTTTACAGATTTTGTGAAGTTTTTGACAAATTCAGTTACTGCAGCGGTTCCATTTGGATCTTTATAGGCATTTCCTTCATATCTTATATAATCCATTTGCAATCCGCTTACTCCTTCAAGACCAGCATAATATTTTGCTTCTTCAATTTTATAGTTGAAATAAGCGTTGTCTGGAGTTCCATTTTTAACCGGTGAAATCCAATTTCCTGTATTGAATATCTGCATCCAGATATGAACTTCTATTCCATGTTCATTAGCTTGTTTTATCCATTCTAAAACATCTCTTTGACCATGGTCTGTAAAAGCATAGGAATTTAAAAATATGATATTTACTCCATTTTTGGAAAGTTTGTCAAAGTCGACTTTATCCATGTCTTCTGAACATACCCAATATCCGTATTTCTTACCTCCATTGAAGAAATCAAAAAGTCCAAAGAAATCAAAATCTTTTGAAACTGATTTTTTATTAGGGTATAAGTCATTTAATTCGTGGTGATTTTCTGGCGGATGGTTTATATTATAAATATTGTTATTAACACTCATATTCTCAGGAACTATCTGATTATCCGATGAATCAGCGTCAATTGCTGAAACTACAGCAACTGAAAAAACAAATGAAAGTGTTAATAAAACTATTAACAATTTTTTATAAATAAATAGTCCTCCTATATTTCCCTTTTTTAGCCTATATTATTTCCTTTTTATTGATAATCTTTTATATGCTTTTTTATTTTTTCACCTATTTTCCATAAAAATATAGGTAAAAATATTATAATAATGAAAATTATATTAATACTATCATGTAATTCATGGGAGATTAAGTGATGAAACACTTTAAGAAAATTGTATTATTCTTAATATTATTGGTAATTATAATTCCTGCATGCCATGCGAATGAAAACTTAACTTTGAATGATAATATTCCTTTATCAAGTGGAAACGATGAAGTTTCAATTTCAAATATCTATTTTGATGCATCTGCAACAATAGATGGAAATGGTAGTGAGGCCAGCCCTTATAATTATTTGGACTCTTCCAGATTGGCTGATAATAGTGTTGCTCACTTTGCTAATGGGGAATATTCTTTTGATGAAAACAAAAATTTCTATAATTTAACTATCATTGGTCAAGATTCAGTTAAAACAGTTATTAAAGGCAACTCATTTATTTTAACTTCTCAAAATACATTATCCATATCTAGTATCACTTTAAATAATTTGGAAATAATCAATCATAAGGATTTCACGGCTGTTCACGTAATCTTTGAAAATAATCCTGGTAGCTATAAAGGAAGTTACGGCAATGTTTTTGGTGGCGCAGTTTATTCCAATGCAGGCAATGTTTTAATTGATTCATCTACTTTTCGTAATAATAATGCTACTTATGGGGGAGCCATATATGCAACCAATACTAATTTAAGGATTATAAACTCTCATTTTGAAAATAACTATGCTTATAAGTACGGTGGAGCAATAGCTAGTGAAGATAATTCCGTTTTAACGGTAACAAATTCCATTTTTACTAAATGTTATACTTTAACTAATGCCGGTGGGGCAATTTATTCAAAAGAATCCACATTAGATGTTAAAAAATCTAATTTTACTTCATGCAATGCCACATTTGGGGCAGCAATCTGTGATTTAAAATCCAATTCAACTATCGATTCAATCATCGCTTCAAGCAATTTTGCTGATTATCAGGGTGGAGCCATTTATAAGATGTATGGAAAAATTACTATAAAGTCATCTTCATTCAGTTCAAACAGGGCATTGGGTGGTGGAGCAATTTTTATAGACAATTCTTCAGATGTTTCAATCAGCTCTTCAAAATTCAATTCAAATGTAGCTCAGTATGATGGTGGAGCTATTTATACAATTTTAAATGAAAAAGAAAGTATTACATCAAATACTTATACCAATAACAAGGCGAATAATGGAAAAGACTATTATAAAAGCCCGGGATATAGTTTAGTCATTGGAAATAGCAATTATGCTCAATATTTGGGTGATTTTTCATTTAATGGAACGTTACCTTCAAAATATGACTTAAGAGATTATGGTCAAGTAACACCTATAAAACATCAAAAAAGTGGTGGAAATTGCTGGGCATTCACTTCCCTTTCAGTTTTAGAGTCCTGTATTTTAAAGGCTGGAGGTCCAAGTTTGGATTTATCTGAAGAAAACATGAAAAATGTAATGGCATATTACTCAGATTATGGTTGGAATTTAGCAACCAATAAGGGAGGATATGATGATATGGGTGTTGGTTATCTTGCAAGCTGGCTAGGTGCTGTAGAAGAAGATTTAGAAACATTCAGCGACCATACTGTATTGTCACCTGTTTTAAACAGCACAATTCATGTTCAAAATGTTATTTATTTAACACGTGAGAATTACACTGACAATAATGCAATTAAAGAGGCCTTGATTAAATATGGTGCTGCAGCAACCGGAATTTATTATTCAGGATCATACTTTAAATCAAATAGCTATTATTATTCAGGATCTTCTGGCCAAAATCATGCTGTTGTAATCGTTGGTTGGGATGACAATTACTCCAAAAACAATTTCAGGACAGCACCTCCTGGTGATGGGGCTTGGATTTGTAGAAACAGTTGGGGTGAAACATGGGGTGATAAGGGTTATTTCTATGTTTCATATTATGATACAAGATGTACTAGAGTAGGAGCTTATGATAAGTCCACATACACAATTATTTTAAACGACACCATACATTATGACAAAAACTATCAATACGACATTATTGGAATTACTGATTATTTAATAACAGGCAACAGTACCATGTGGTATGAAAATATATTCAATGCAACACAGGATGAGGTATTGACTGCATTTTCAACATATTTCAACTCTACTACAAGTTGGAATGCTCAAGTTTATGTGAATAATAAATTGATGTTGATTCAAGATGGTGTTGTCAATGCAGGTTATTATACTTTTAATTTAGATAAATATATTCCTTTAACTGCTGGTGACACATTTAAAATTGTAATCAAAATTTCAGCAGATAAATATGCATCAGTCCCCGTTTCTGAAAAAATAAGATCAAATAGAGTTCTTTATCCGAAAGGTGTATCATTCTTTAGTTTAGATGGTAATAATTGGATTGATTTATATGATTATAAGGCCAATATGACTGAATATGGTCATATTTATGAGTCACAAGTAGCATGTATTAAGGCATTCACTTCCAGAAACATTAATTCCCATATCGTTTTAAGCAATCCTTCACTAATAGCTGTCAATGCACCTTTTAATATCACGGCCAAAGTTACAGATGATTATGGTAATTTAATTAATTATGGTAATGTTAATTTTATAGTTAATTCAAAAACTTATACTGTTCCTGTTGTAGATGGAAAAGCAATATTAACAACTAAATTTAATTCAAAAGGAAATTATCTAATCCAAGCGAATTATAATGGTAGTCCTATTTATTTAAATTCATCCACATCAAAAACGATTAATGTCAATATCACGAAAGCCGATTTAACTTTACACATTTCAGATATTGAATATGGAAATAAATTCGTTATAGAAAATACATTAACTAGCGATGGCTTGAAAATTACTACAAATGTCGATGTTAAAATTGGGACTAAAACCTATACTGTTCCATCCAATAGTCAAACTGTCATCGATGATATTTTAAAGCCTGGCAATTACACCGCTGATGGAAAGTGTTCCAATATTGCTAGTGCAAGCACAACATTCAGAGTTAATAAAGCTTCATTGACTATGGGTTTAAATATTTTAAAAACTGATGTTGATGCAGTAAAAATTACTGTAAAGCTTTCTAAATCTATTAATGGGACAGTTCAAATAAAAGTCAATTCAAAATCTTATAATGTTAAGGCAAACAATGGAATTGCAACTTTAGAATTATCTGACTTGGATTATGGATCATATAATGTGGAATCTTCATTTTCAAGTGATTGTTATCAAAGTGCTTATGCAAAGGCCAGCTTCACAATTGATGTTATTAGGACTAATTTGGATGCAGATAATCTAGTAATGTATTATCACGATAAGTCAAGGTTTTATGTTACACTAAAAGATAAAAATAATAATCCTTTGGCTAATCAGAATATAACAATCACACTTAATGGTGTTAAAAACAAAAAAACGACAGATAAGGATGGTTCTGTATCTATTGCAATTAATTTAAATAGTGGTAAATATCCGGTTCATGTTGATTATTCAGGAACGGATGTTTATTTGAATTCTTCAATATCAAGAGATATAACAGTTAAATCAACTATCATATCATCTGATGTTGTTAAATATTACAAAAATGGAACCCAATTTTATGCGACTATTCTGGATTATAATGGCAATAAAGTATCTAATACTAATGTAGAAATGAATATCAACGGTGTATTTTATAAAAGATCGACAGATTCTAATGGTGTTGTTAAATTAACTATCAATTTACCGCCTGATTCATATATATTAACAGTATCTAATCCAGTTACGGGTGAGAATGCAGCCAATAACATAACGGTTCTTTCAAGATTTGTTGAAAATAATGATCTGGTAAAATATTATAAAAATGCATCAAAATACTCTGTAAAACTATTGGATGAAAAAGGTTCTCCATTATCTGGGGTTAATGTTAAATTTAATATTAATGGTGTATTTTATAGTCGCGCAACTGATTCAAATGGTGTTGCAAGTTTGGCCATTAATCTTGCACCGGGAAATTACATTATCACTGCAGAATATGATGGATTTAAAGTATCCAATAATATTAAAGTTTTAAATGTTATCAAAACAAATGATATTGTCATGTCTTATAGGGATGGAACTAGGTTTAAGGCAACGATTTTGGATGGTAAAGGCAATCCTTATCCTAATCAAAGTGTCACATTCAACATCAACGGAGTCTTTTATACCAAAGGGACTGATGCAACAGGTGTTGCCAGTTTAGCTATTAATTTACAATCTGGAAAATATATAATTACAACTTCTTACAACGGATTAAGTGCAGC
Organism: Methanobrevibacter sp.; assembly: GCA_017553445.1. GTDB lineage: Archaea > Methanobacteriota > Methanobacteria > Methanobacteriales > Methanobacteriaceae > Methanocatella. The sequence goes on from JAFZMD010000091.1 coordinate 76,310, forward strand.
CAATACTATTGAAATTAAAAGCACTTAATTTCTTTCTTTGAAAAATTTATTTATGTGATTATATAAATTAAATTATAATGTTAAAAAAAACTATAATTTTTATCATTATATTTTTAGGATTAATTTTAATTCCATTTTCATTTGCAGAGGATAATTCAACTGAAGTCTTATCTGATGATAATTCTCATTTGGATGTTTATTTCGATGCTTCTTTAGCAGATGATAATGGGGTTGGTTCAAAGGAAAGCCCATATAAATATTTAAAAGTATCTAGGATTACAGATAATTCTAATATATATTTAGCTGATGGAGTCTATGAGTTGGATTCATCTAAAACTATTTCTTCTTATAATGCTTTTATTGGAGAAAGTATGGAAAATACAATTATAACTTATAATAATGAGGATAGTATATTTTCAAATAAGGGAACATTAATATTAAACAATTTGACAATTAAAGGTGCTTCCATTTCTAATTCAAAAAATTTAATAGCCGATAATGTAATTTTTAGAGATTCATATTCCGATTATGGTGGCAGTATTTATTCCCTTAGTGATTATTCTTATAATGTAATTATCTCGAATTCTTATTTTATTAATAATAGTGCAAAGCTTGGTGGAGCTATTTGTGATATAGGTTCTTACATGAATCTGATTAATATCACCGCAATAAATAACTCTGCGGTCTATCAGGGAGGAGCTATTTATATAATGTATGCTGGGTTAAATTTAAGTTCATCTTTCTTCTTTAATAATTCTGCTGGTGAAGGTGAAGCAGTATTTTGTGATTATTCTGAATTTTCAATGGCTGATAATATTTTTAATCAGAATAATGTCTATAGTGTTGTAAACAGAAATGAAAATTTCACAAATAATACATTCAATCAGGCGGAATTAGTCCAATTAGACTATTATGATTTAAATTTTGAAAGGTCCGATTATATTCAAATGATTTATAAACCATATAACTCTACTATACCCTCCCGTTATGATTTAAGAGATTATGGGATGGTAACTTCTGTTAAAAATCAAGGAAGTAATGGTAATTGCTGGGCTTTTGCAGCAATCGCTGCATTAGAATCATGTATCTTAAAGGCAACAGATATTGAATATGATTTTTCTGAAGAGAACATGAAAAACTTAATGGCTCTATTCTCTGATTATGGATGGGATGTTTCAACAAATACTGGCGGAAATGATAACATGATTTTTGGCTATTATACAAGTTGGATGGGGCCTGTTAATGAATCTGATGATAGATATATTATTGATACTTATTTATCACCATTAATGGAATCTATAATGCACGTTCAAAATATTATATTTCTACCAAGATCCAGTTACACAGACAATGATGCAATTAAACAGGCTATTTTAAATTATGGTGGTGTTTATACAACCCTTTATGCTACGGGAGCAAGGGATCAATATTATAGTGGAGCAGCTAATCGTGATCATGCAGTTGAAATTATTGGGTGGGATGACAATTACTCAAAAGATAAATTTTTAGGAACCAAACCTCCCGCTGATGGAGCATGGATTTGTAAAAACAGTTGGGGTACTGGTTGGGGATATAATGGTTATTTCTATGTTTCGTATTATGATACTAGATTTGCACAGGTGGGTGTTAGTGATGCATCATGGACTTTTATTTTAAATGATACTGTTAAATATGATAAAAACTATCAATATGATGTTATTGGTATAACTGATTATTTATTAACAAATCAAAGTACTATATGGTATCAGAATATGTTTAATGCAACATCGGATGAAATTATCGCCGCTTTTTCAACATATTTCGATAGGCAGTCAAATTTTACAGTTGAAATTTATGTCAATGGGGAGTTGAAACTCACACAAAATGGGTCATCTGAGGCAGGTTACTTTACAATTAATCTTGATGAATTTATCCCGGTTTATAAAAATGACATATTTAAAATTGTTATAAAATTAACCACTTCAACTGAAGCTTGGGTTCCTATTTCAGAAAAATCCGCTGCTACAAGAGTTCATTATAGGCCTAATACTTCATTCATCAGTTACGATGGTGTTAACTGGATTGATTTATATGATTACAATATAACTCTGTCCGATAGGGGACATTATTACCTTTCAGAAGTAGCATGTATCAAAGCTTTCACGATATTCAATTTAACAACTACAACTAGATTAATAAATGTTTCAGGGAACGACAATAACTGGGTTAACTTTACTGCAACCGTTGAGGATCAATATGGCCATTTAGTTAATGAAGGCTATGTAATTTTTGAATATGGTGGAAAAAAATATAATAGAAGCGTTGTTAATGGAATAGCTAATCTATCACTTAACAATTTAAAATATGGATATTCAAATTTAACGGCAATTTATATGAATAATACTCATTATTTATCTTCTAGAAATCAATTAACAATATATAGGCCTAAACATGGTGTTAATTTAACAGTTAATGTTGATGATGTTTATTATGGTGATAAATTTAATGTTAATGTTTCTTTAGTTGATGATACGGGCAGGAAGATTAATGATACTTTGGTGTTGACTGTTGGTGATAGGTCTTATAGTGTTCGTTCTAATTCTGTTTTTGTTGTTCCTGATTTGTTTTTAGCTGGTAGTTATAATGTTAGTGTTGTTTATAATGGAAATAATACATACGAAAGTGATGTAGTCTATTCTAGCGTTGCTGTAAATAAGTATGATGTTAATTTAGGAGTTAATGTAAAAAATGTAAATTATGGTGAATATTTAACTTTTGATATTTCTTTAACTTCTAATTCTAAATTAATCAATGAAAATGTTATTTTAAATATAAATAATATTAGTTATACAGTTTCTGCAAACACTAAATTTAACCTCCCTGTTATTTTAAATGCATCAACCTATAACGTTAATGTTTATTATAATGGAAGTAAAATGTATAATGCTGGGGAGTTAACAACCAATGTTAAAGTTTTCAAAATTAGTCCTAATTTAGAATTCAAAATAAACAATATTAAATATGGTGAAAATCAAATAGCTGAAGTTAAATTAACTGGTATAAATGATTCAAAGTTAAATGAGGATGTTGTTTTAACTATAAATGATAAAAAATATACATTTAAAGCGAATAGTAATTATACGCTTCCAGTTAAATTGGATGCATCTTCTTATAATGCTAATGTAATTTTCAGTGGAAATACGAATTATAACTCTGTCACTAAAAATGCTGGATTTACAGTGTCTAAAAGTGATGTGAACGTTGCTTTGTCTGTTTCAAATGGTATTTATGGTGATAAAACCACTGTAAGTACGTATTTAAGTGATTCAAAAGGCAATTTAATTAATGGAAATCTTAAGCTAGAGATTAATGGTAATTTATATGATGTTAAGTCTAATTCTAAGTTCACGTTGCCTGTTGTTTTAAATGCCTCAACATATAATGCGAAACTATCCTTTGAAGGAAACAGTAATTATAACAAAAACAATGTAATAAAATCATTTGTAATTAATAAAGCAAATATTGATTTAAGTTTAACAATTGAAAATATA
>JAFZMD010000092.1 GCA_017553445.1 Methanobrevibacter sp.
ATCTGCTAGAGACTTGACTAAAAAATATGGCGAACCTACACCATTTGTAACTACTTTAGTGGATGGTCAAGGAGCTCCATTGGCAAATGCAACCGTTAAATTCAACATTAACGGTAGACTGTATGAAAAAATAACCAATGAAACCGGACAAGCCAAATTAAACATTAATTTAATTGCCGGAGAATACATCATTACATCATCATACAATGGTGCCAATATCGCAAATAAAGTAACAATAACCGCTTAAGTAAATGAATTATTTCATTTACTTCTTTTTTTATTTTTCATGTGGAGGGAACACAAAAATAATTGATTTTCGTGTTTTTCAAATTTTTTATATTTAATTGTTTTTTAGATATTTTTTCTATTACTTAACAGCGAGTTATTTTATAATTTTGAATAGAATATAAATAATACTAAAAATAATAATATTAATATAAATCTGAGGAGGTTATGAAAACTCATATTAGGTGTTGCATTACTTTTCTCTTCTTTACTTTTATTTATTAAATTATATATTTAACATAAATGTGCAATACTAATCAATTATATAGATGAACTGCAGGAATGGGAGAATAAAATAGTAATTCATATACATCATTATTTAGCCCGTTAAAAAAAATATTTCGACTTCTACAGATTGATGCAAACATATTTATAGATTGTTTAAGGAGGAATTCATGTTGGAGTTAAAATTTTTATCCAAAAAAATGTTATTTTTAATTTTGTGCGGAGTGTTATTGTGTAGTATGCAAGCTTGTGCAGCATGTACTGGAGTATATGTTGGATCAGATGTTAGCGAGGACGGTTCAATAATAGTTGCCAGATCAAATGACTACAATGACATTTGGGGAAATCATATCACAGTGACTCCCGAGGTAGAAAATGAACCTGGTCGCCTTATGCCTGTCAGTATTGACGGAAGTGTAAAAACAGAGATTCCGGAAACCACTTATCAATACACCGCAACACCGTTTATGAATAGTACACTAGCAGCCAACAACCAGAAGGCTGGTGATGCATCTGCATGCACTAATGAACATGGTGTAATAATGACCATGGCTGTTACAGCATATGCAAACAAAGCTGCATTGGAAGCAGACCCATTAGTAAAAGAGGGGCTTTGTGAAAATGCTGCTACAGACCTTGTGATTTGTCAGAGCAAAACAGCTAGAGAAACTGTAGATGTTCTTTTGGGAACCATTGATAAATATGGTAGTAGCGAGTCAAATATTGCTTTAATTGCTGATCAGAATGAAGCATGGTATGTGGAAATGTATACTGGATATCAGTATGCTGCGGTAAAATTGCCATCTGACAAAGTATCAGTCTTTGGAAATGAGTATACTTTAGAGTACTTATCTGAGTTTGAAGAAGTTATTACCTCTAAAGAATTAATTAGTCTTGCAGAAGAAAAGGGTTTTGCTGTATATGGTAAAAATAATGAGATTAATTTGTTTGAGACATATTCTGGAAAGCACATGACTAGAGACTATTCTCATATGAGGACTTGGATTGGACACCAAATTCTAGCACCTTCAATCTTCAGTGATGACTACAATCAAGATGCTATGTATCCGCTCTGTTTTACACCAGATAACAAAGTTTCAGTACATGATGTCTGTCAAATTTTGCGTAATAGATATGAAGGAACAAAATATTCACCAGATGAAACTGGTAGAAATGATACAAGGCCGATTGGAACTGATGCTACATTAAGTGCACATGTACTACAGGTGTTCCCAGACCTTCCGGCAGAAATGTCATGTATTAGCTGGGTTAGTTGTGGTCCATCCATTTATGGAGTGTTTGTACCAGTATCCAATGATTGTATAAACGTCAGTGCTGCTTACGGAGCCAATCAACCTGCAGAAGATGTAGGAGTGTTTGATACAGATAAATATTCATATTATGTCTTTAAAGAACTTTGCAACCGTTGTATTGCGCCGGAAAACTACGAAAATTATGGCAAGGCTGTGCAAGAGCACTGGTATGAAGTAGAAAGCAATATGTTTGCTGAAATGAGCGAAATACTCGAAAAAGCAGCAGAAATGGAGGATAAAGATGCTAGGGCAATTTATATTACTTCAAAATGTAATGATATGCAGACCCAAGCATTTGAAGATGGGAAAAAACTGTTGAAAGAAGTGCCTCCAGTTGTACCTCCTGCAATAATACATGCAAGCTACTTAACCAGCAATTGCACTGAAATTGAATATGGTGCATCATTAAAAGATCAGCACCAAAATAGAATAGCTAATAAAACTTTAATATTTGAGATTAATGGAGAAACATACTCAGGCATTACTGATTCCAATGGTGAAGCAACAATTAATCTAATATTGCCTAATGGATTATATGTTGTCATTGTAATATTTGAAGGAGATGAAGAATTAGGTAAAAAAGCAGCAATAGGAACAATCATGATAAACAGTACTAATGCAGTGGATTTAGCAGCTCCAGAAATAGAAATGTATTATAAAAATGGAACTAAATTTATAGTCTCATTAACTTCTAATGGTACTGGTATTGCTAATGAAAGTGTTATAATCACTCTTAATGGAGTAAATAACACATGTAACACCGATGAGAATGGTACTATTGCAATGAACATTAACTTTAACAGTGGAGAATACCCTGTTGTCGTTTACTATAAAGGCAACGATAAATACGATCCTGCAAAACTTAACTCAAAAGTTACTGTCTTATCAACAGTTAATGGTACTGACGTTACAAAAGTCTTCAAAAACGCAACCCAATATTATGCAACATTCGTTGACGGACAGGGCAATTACTTAGCAAATGGTACAACTGTTACCTTCAACATCAACGGTGTGGAATACAAACGCCAAATTAACGGCAGCGAAGGTAAAGCTAAGTTAAATGTTAATTTACCTCAAGGCGAATACATAATCACTGCAATAAACCCTGAAACCAATGAAATGGCAGCAAACAACATTACTGTACTTTCAAAAATCGCAGAAAACAGCGATTTAGTAAAATACTACAAAAACGATTCACAGTATGTTGTAAAAATAATCAGTGATGATGGAAAACCTGTAGGTGAAAACGAAACAGTTACCTTCAACATCAACGGCGTAATGTATGAAAGAAAAACCAATGCATCAGGACATGCAAAATTAAACATTAATTTGCCACCTGGAGACTATGTCATTACCGCAATGTATGGCGGATGTAATGTAGCAAATAACATCAGTGTTTTACCAGTCTTATCTGGCGAAGACTTAACTAAAAAATATGGCGAACCTACACCATTTGTAACTACTTTAGTGGATGGTCAAGGAGCTCCATTGGCAAATGCAACCGTTAAATTCAACATTAACGGTAGACTGTATGAAAAAACAACCAATGAAACCGGACAAGCCAAATTAAACATTAATTTAATTGCCGGGCAATACATCATTACATCATCATACAATGGTGCCAATATCGCAAATAAAGTAACAGTAACCGCTTAAAGTAAATGAATTATTTCATTTACTTCTTTTTTTATTTTTTATCTTAAAAAGCAATTATTAATAAAGAAAAAATTAAAAAAAATAACTAATAAGGATTTCTTTTTGATATTGCCATATATACAATGAATATTCCAATCAACAATAAGACTATCTGTGGAAATATTGCAAATAGGATTGCAGGAATTATTTTAAGCTCAGCCAGCATCCATAGCACGGCATAAATAATAAGCAGAATTCCAAACAATAGAGCGAACTTATTGATATATCCTCTGATTGTATATTCATCTAAACCTGGAATGGGCATCAAAACACCTATAACTCTTTTGTACCGTCGGAAGTTCCTACAATGACACGGTCAACCATCTGTGAGAATATGCCGTTTTCTACAACACCAGGAATTGTGTTTAAATCTATTTCCAAATGTTGAGGACTATCTATTTCACTGAATTTGGCATCAATTACAAAATTACCATTATCAGTTATTACAGGACCATCTTTTCTTTGAGCCATTCTAATCTCACATTCAGCACCCATGTCTTCTAATTCCTGAATAACAACCCGGGATGCATCGGGAATCACTTCAACAGGTACTGGAAATGTTCCTAATTTTTCAACTACTTTAGATTCATCAACAATTACAATAAACTCTTCTGCAGCATAATCAACAATTTTTTCTTTAGTATGTGCAGCTCCGCCGCCTTTGATAAGATTAAATTCACCATCAACTTCATCTGCACCGTCTACAGACAAATCGATGTCATTTTCCTCCAGAGTAGTTATTGGAATGTTCCATTTTTTGGCAAGCAGCAATGATTGAAATGAAGTTGGAATACCCTTAACGTTAATTCCTTCCTCAGCCATCCTCATACCAACTTTTTCAATAAAATAATGAGTTGTAGAACCAGTACCTAATCCCAAAACCATTCCGTCTTCAACATATTCGGCAGCTTTATATCCTGCATTTTTTTTACTGGAATCATTTTTACTAGCATTTTTCATAATTAACACCACATTAAATAACAAAAGCTACAGTAAGTTTATTTAGAGCATAACCTTTTTTACATTCCTTATGTTTTCCCTGGTTTTTAAGGACAATGCATTTATCCTTTTCCATTAAACCATCAGGGAAGCACAAATCATGAAATTCACAATATTCATCACATTTAGGAGCATCATATGTAAAAGTTGAGCCTTCAAAAATATTTTTAGAAGTGGTTAAAACATCAATCTGGGCTCTTTCAATCTCAACAGGAATAACAACGTTTTGAGAATGAACCGGACATTTCTGTTCATTATCCTTAACATCCGTAATCACATACTTTCTGTTCAATTCCAAACTGTCAACGCAAGATGATTTGAATCTGCAATTCTCACATTCCTCAGCAGGTCCTAAATAAACAAATTCGACTCCTTTTTGAGCTAAATCTTTACCAATTAATGTAATCATTAAATCACCTCAGTATTATGTGCCAATTCATAAGCGGCTTCTTTTGAAATACCATTATCTCCTAAAATTGTGTATCTTTCAGGCCTTATTTTATGAGCCATCAATAATGCTTCAATTACGTCATCATCACCGATTCCCAGTTCTTTAGCATTAACCGGTGCTCCAACGGCTTTAAGACAATCCCTAATGAATTTCCAATCGGAACCATATAATGCCATCATCAGTATGGACCCAACACCACACTGTTCACCATGCAATTTAGGCTTGTCAAGGATTTTATCAAGAGAATGTGAAAACATATGCTCAGATCCGCTGGCCGGCCTGCTGGAACCTGCAATACTGATTGCCGTACCGCTGCTGAACAGGGATTTCATGACAATCCGTGCACTTTCTTCAAGGCCAGGCTTGATATTTTGAACATTGTTGGTGATTAATTTTGCAGACATTATGGAAAGAGATGCTGCAGATTCACTATATTCAACATGTTTCAATCTATGAGCCAATTCCCAATCCTTTACTGCAGTGAAATTTGCTATCAAATCAGCACATCCTGCAGACAACAATCTGAATGGAGAATCTGCAATAATATTGCTGTCTCCAATAAGAGCGATTGGTGCATTTGCCTTAACTGATGTGGATCTATTAGGATTTTTAATTGAAGCCAAAGGAGATACAATACCATCATGTGAAGCAGTAGTTGGCATTGAAACGAAGTATACGTCTTTGTTAAATGAAGCATATTTTGCCACATCAATTACTTTTCCTCCACCAACACCCACAACAAGAGTGTCCGGACCAATATGTTCTTCTACCTCTTCTACACTATCAAATGAAGCATCATCAATTATTTTAACATCAACTTCATAATCATTTTCTTCAAGGTTTTCAATTACATATTTGGCCCCTGCATCATAAGTGTGGTGACCTGTGATAACTAAAGTCTTTTTTGATAAGTGTAAGCTTTCAAAAATCTCTGCAGTTTCATAAATGACATCAGGACCAATGTAAACTTCACGGGGCATTTGTATTTTCCTATGATTCATAAATATCTCCTAAAAAATAACTATACATTTTTATATATGAAAACATTATATTAAATAACTTTTCTATTTAATTTTAAATAATATTAATAACACATATTAATATATTATAAAAAAAATTAGGTGATATGGTGGAAAATTTTAGTGAATGGTTTCATGATATATTAGAAGAAGCAAATATTACAGATTCAAGATATCCTATTAAAGGAATGGCTATTTGGATGCCTTACGGATTTAAAATAAGAAAATATATGCTTGAAAAAATTAAGGAACTTTTGGATAAAGATCATGATGAAGTTTTATTCCCATTACTTGTTCCTGAAACAGAGCTTGCAAAGGAAGGAGAACATGTTAAAGGATTTGAAGATGAAGTTTATTGGGTCACCAAAGGCGGAAAAAACGATTTGAATGAAAAATTAGCCTTAAGACCTACCAGCGAAACCGCAATTTATCCGATGTATGCCTTATGGATTAGGTCACATATTGATTTGCCAATTAAATATTATCAGGTAGTAAACACATTCAGATACGAAACAAAACACACAAGGCCTTTAATACGTGTCCGTGAAATTACCACATTTAAAGAAGCACATACTGCCCATGCAACAAAAGAAGAGTGTGACAAACAGATTGAAGACTTCATCGAAATCTATAAAGAATTCCTGGACAGCTTTGGAATTCCATATCTAATTTCAAAAAGGCCAGTATGGGATACTTTCCCTGGCGCTGACTATACAATGGCATTTGATGCCATAATGCCTGATGGAAAAACCTTACAAATTGGTACAATCCACAATTTAGGCCAGACTTTTGCAAAAACATTTGACATCACCTTTGAAGATAAAGATGGCGAACATAAATATATCTATCAAACCTGTGCTGGATTATCAGACCGTGTCGTTGCATCAATTATTGGAATTCATGGTGATGAAAAAGGACTTCGCCTTCCACCAATGGTTTCACCTAATCAAATCACAATAATTCCAATTTTATTCAAGAAAGGAAAAGAGGAAGTTCTTGCAAAATGTGCAGAAATCAAATCTTCATTGGAATCAGCAGGCCTGCGTGTAAATATCGATGACAGAGACATCAGACCTGGCAAAAAATTCTATGATTGGGAACTGAAAGGAACCCCTTTAAAGCTTGAACTTGGACCAAGGGATCTGGAAAACAATATTACAATAGCAATGAGACGTGATGAAGGAGAAAAAATCGAACTTGCTTTAGATGATACTTTAGTAGACAACATTAAGGATTTGCTTGACAAGTCATACGAAAATCTTAAGGATTTAGCATGGAAATTCCAGAAAGAGCATGTCAAATTCACAGAAAATATGGATGAAATCGCAGAATTGATTGAAGCGGGAAATGTAGTTGCAGTCAATTGGTGCGGTGATGAAGACTGCGGCAAACAGATAGAAGAGGAAACCGGTTACGATGTCTTGGGAATCCATAAAGATGCTGAAGATGGCGCAAAGTGTATCGTCAGCGGAAAAGACGCAAAATATATTGCATTAGTTGCAAAAACATATTAGTGATTGAAATGGATAACATTTATGCAATAATACCTGTCAGCAAGTTTAAAAATGCTAAAACTCGCCTTTCCCCTTTTTTAACTGAGGAAGAACGGGAAGAACTTTTAAAAGCAATGCTTCACGACGTTACAGACACGTTAAAAAAACATGTGGATAAGATATTAATCATAAGCAGAGATGAAGACGTATTGAGCTATGCGGAAAAGTTAAACCTGGATACAATATTGGAAGATGAAAATTCCAATCTGAATAAAGCATTAAAGCAGGCAATGAAATATTGTAAGGGAAAAGCAAAAAAGGTCATTATTGTTCCTTCCGATGTGCCGCTGATTGGAAAAACCAATGTTCAGATGTTAATTGACGCATCCAAAAGTCTCGATTTTATTATCGTTCCGTCAAAAGGCGGCGGAACAAATATGATAATCATGAAGCCAATGGCAATACATACCAGATTTGAAGGTTTCAGTTATAAAGAGCATGTGCAATCTGCGGAGAGAAAAAAACTAAATCCTCAGATCCATGATTCATTTTTCATGGCATTGGATGTCAATACTGCCGAAGATTTGGGAGAAATAATGATTCATGGTGAAAAAACCCATACAAGAAAATATCTAAAAGAATTGAAGGTTAATGTTGAACCTTTTCGTGGAAGCGAACGTTTAAAAGTCACAAGAGGCTAGATTATGGTTGTCATGTCAATTGCAGGCGTTGATCCTTCAGCAGGTGCTGGAATTTTTGCTGATTTAAAGACATTCCAGGCACATGGAGTTTATGGGTGCGGTGTTGTTACTGCTTTAACCGCCCAAAATCCATATAAAGTATTCTCATTAAAGCCAGTTGACGTTAATTATGTAGCAGAACAGATTGATGCTGTTTTGGATGCATATGACATTACCTATGTTAAAACAGGAATGCTATACTCTCCAGAAATCATCAAATTGGTTTCAAAAAAGATAACTGAATATGATTTAAAAGCCGTGGTTGATCCAGTGATGGTTGCAACTTCAGGCGGAGATTTGACCAAAAGCGATTTGGCAAATGCCCTGAACAAATATTTACTTCCAAAATCCATTCTAACCACACCAAACATAGAAGAAGCTGAAAAATTAACCGATTTAGATATTGAATCCAAAGAAGATGCCATAAAAGCAACGGAAAAAATCCCGTGCAACTCCCTAATAACAGGAGGACACCTGGATGGGATAAATACAATAAACATTGATGGAGAAATTACAGTTAAAAAGCAGGAACTGCTTGAAAGTGATAATCTTCACGGAACAGGATGTAATTTATCATCAGCTATTGTAGCCAATTTGGAAAAAGGAATTGATTTGCTTGATTCCTGCTTTAAATCCTTTGATTATGTTTATGAAGGCATTAAAAATGGGAATTACGGAACATTAATAGCTAAACTATAATTGTTTTGAAAAAATAGGGGGAATCTATCCTCCACCAGGTATAGTATACTTATCATTTACTCCGTAAAATATGCCGTCACCTTTTCTTTTCTTACTAACATTTGACAGTGCATTGTTAAATATTATATTCAATAATTTATAACCATCCTTATCGATGAAAACCGTTACGGCAGTGTTATTTTCCCTCAAGTCAAGTGCATCTTTTTCAATGCCAAAGCATGCAGCATATATTAGTTGTGATGAGTTTTCCTCAACTGATTCTGGCGGATATTTGCCGGTTAAATCGCCGGATTTTAAATAATCTCTGAAATTCGCCCATTCTTTTTTTAACTCTTTTCCACTGCCTGTAAATTTGCCGTTTTCCAAAATGTCTTTGTAGTTTTTACCGTCAAAACCGTTTTCATTTTTGAAGGCTTTGGCAAAATCAAGGAAATCCTTTTCAAATTTGTTGGCAATTGAAGTATTGTTGCTTTGTTTTGCCATCTGCTTTAAGTTGAACTTCTTATTTTTGTTCATGGTCTTAAGTAATTTAATGGCTAATGTTTCGGAAGTTTTTAATTCACCTTTATTCGCAATTCTAAGAGTTATATTTTTCATGACTTCCATATCTTCCTGCGTTAATTTTTTACCCACAGAATAAGATTCATTTAACTCAATTTCAGATTTAATCTGGTTTTGACTAATCAAATCAAGTATTGTAATTGACAATACGTTTACACTTATTTCATTATTGTTGGCGAATAATGCATTGATGATGGGATATGAATCATCACTTGGGGGATTTTTGATTTTTTCATCATCTGCATTTTTACTTCTAAAGCCTAACATATTAAAACCTTCTCAATAATTATTCTTCATCATCATATTTTAATGATTCCAAGTAAGCTTCCCTGATTTCCTGTACGAATTCATCGTTTCCTTCAACAATCGGTCCTGTATAATCGCAATCCTTACAGACACATTGTGACCAGTTTTGAGGAATAATCCAATCGATATTTCTAGATCCGCATCTTGGACAGATTTTATGCATCATAATTATCACCAAAATTTAATATTAAACACGCATCATATAAAATTTTCTAAAAAAAAGTAAATTTGGAATAGCTTTAAAGCTATTCTTCCATATCAAGTTTTTCAACTATTGATTCCTGAATATCTAAAAATTCCACAGATTCCCTTTTTCTAGGCCTTTCCAAATCAACTTCAATTATTTCAGCAATTTTACCCGGATTTTTATCAAGAAGAACAATCTTATCTGCTAGAAATACCGCTTCATCAACATCGTGGGTTACAAAAACGATTGTGTTTTCAAATCTTTTCCAAACCCCAATCAGCTGTTCCTGAAGCTTATGTCTATTTTGCATATCCAATGCAGAAAACGGTTCATCCATAAGCAAAATAGGTGAATGATTAAGCAAAGATCTAATAATTGCAACCCTTTGTTTCATACCACCTGAAAGTTCATGAGGATAGCTATCTTTAAACTCAAGTAAACCGACACTTTTAAGATATCTCTCGGCGGCCTGAATATTTTCCTCCTTGGAACCCCCTGAAAGTTCAAGCCCAAAGGTAACATTTTTCAAAACAGTCAGCCAAGGGAACAATGAGTATTGCTGAAAGATTACTGCCCTGTCACCGGAAGGCTTTTCAACAACTTCGCCATTGGCAATTATTTCACCGGAAGTAGGCTGATCGAGACCTGCAATCAAACGAAGAAGGGTAGTTTTACCGCAGCCTGACGGTCCAAGCAAACATACCAGTTCACCATCATTGATATTTAAGTTAATATCTTCCAAAACAGACAGATTCTTTCCTCTTCCGTCAAAGGATTTGTTAATATTTTTGATTTCAATTGACATTTAAAGCACCTACCAGAAAATCCTTTTTTGTGCAAGTCCAAAGACATAGTCAAGAATTAATCCGATTAATCCTATAACAAGCATTCCAACAACCGTAGTACCAGTATCAAATAAGTTTGTTGCAGTTAAAATCATATATCCCAAACCACTGCTTGAACCAATCATCTCTGCTGAAATTGTACACATCAAAGCAATTCCAACACCCACCTTAAGACCGGAAACGATATAAGGAATCGTAGAAGGCAGAATTACCTTTTTAAGCACGTTCCAATCATTTGCCCCTAAAGTCTGAGCGGATTCAATCAATACCTTATCTGTTCTTTTAACACCATCTATCGTATATACAAGAATCGGGAACACACAACCCATGAAAATAATGAATACCGCCGGAACAGTACCGATTCCGAACCACAAAATAGAAAACGGAATCCAGGCGACAGGAGGAATGGGTCTTAAAACACTAATGACAAAAGAAGCCAAATCCTCCAATGTCTGATACCATCCGAGAATAATTCCTAAAGGAATTGCAACAACAGATGCTAAAATCAGACCACAGAATACCTTAAATAAAGTATCAATGGTATTTTTAACTAATTTTCCAGATTCTATAATATTAATTGCAGAATATAATACATCAACGGGACTCGGCAATACATACGGCTTTACTAACTGAAGACCTCCCGTTATAACGTACCAAAAAATAATTATAGCAACCGGTAAAATAAACGGTAAAAGTTTTCTTTTATTCATCACATCACATATTAAAATTTATACATAAGTTAATTTGACTTTTATTATATTGAACCTCTCCTGCTTTGTAGAAGCCGGAGATTCTTAGGTCATACATATAGTTTTTACTTCACAATTACTTATAAATATTTCTAAGTAGTCTTTTGAAAACATATGTATGAAATCTACTAAGCTGACCACCGGTGAACCAACGGCATGTAGACCTTCGTCTAAAATATTTAATGCAGCATTCAAATCCCTTAATAAATGAACGTGACAATATGGGCATTCCTATCCTCTTTCTCCACGTTTTAATCCATCATTTATTTCACCACAAGCCCAGCATTTTTTACTTGATGGGAACCATCTGTCTATTTGTATGAATTTTCTGCCGTACCATTTTGCTTTGTATTTTATCATTTCGACTAGTTTTCCCCATCCTATTTCGTGTATGCTTCTGCTTAGGTTGCTTTTAAGCATTCCACGAATGTTGAGCTTCTCCATTGCGATGAATCTATAGTGTTTAACTATGTTATAGGATATCTTATGATAGTAATCGTTTACTACATTGTTCTTTTTGTTTATCCATTTGTGGAGTTTTTTGAGAGTTTTTTCCAGTTGGATCCACCTTGCTTTTGTCGGGTTAGTTTTTGTTGATAGTATCTTATTCTTCCGTTTATTCTTTTTAGGTCGGGTTTGGCTATCACTCGGCCGTTGGAGAATGTCAGGAAGTCTATTAATCCAAGATCTATACCCAGATATGATCCGTATGGAAATTCCTCTCGAGGATTAATTTTGTCTAGTTGGTATGCTATGCAAACATACCAACGTCCATTTTCCTTTTTAATTGTTGCTTCTTTGATTTTTCCGTTGATGTCTCTTTTATGTTTGACTTTAATTAATCCTAGTTTGTTTATGCGAAATTTATCTTTTTCCCATCTTAGGGAGCCTTTTATTCCTTCTTTTGTTTTATAATCATTGTTTCGTAGTGTTATGGATGTTACAGGATTTCTTTTAAATGATTTGAACTTGGGAAATCCTGTTCTATTGTTGTAGTATCCTTCATAGGCTTTTATTAATCTGTCTGTTGATGCTTGAATGCATGTTGAGTCAGCTTTTTCGAGGAAATGCTTTTGTTTTTTTAGAGTTTTAACTATATCCTGAGTATAACTGCGGTTTACTTTAAATTTAGAGCCTATTCCAAATTCATTAACTAAATTGCTACGATAGATACTGAATTCCAATGTTTTATTATAAACATAAGCACAAGCACGCATATTAAACTCCAATACCTGTTCTAATTCCTCATCAGGAACAAATTCACATTTATCCGTCAAAATAAAAAATTCTTCACACATAACCAAAAAAACCAATCCACAACTAAATTATTATTAAATAACATATTACCATTCTTTAGGGAAAAAACATGAAAATATATGGACAAATAAAATAACCTTATTTTAACTCCAAGTTATAAAATATAAAACTATTTAGTATTTTAATCCCCCTTTTAATCAATCAAATCCCATGTTTTTTTCTCCCATAACTATACTTATAATATCCACACATTTAAAGACTTTATCCTAGAGCAATTGACAAGTAATATCCTACACTCTCATTGAGACCAAAAAAATAAGTAACTCTAAAAAACAATATAATAATGCTTTAAAGTGCAATTCATCTCCGGCTTACAGAAACCGGAGAATTCTTGCACAAAAATGTTAAAACTTTAAGAAAAAATAGAATATTTATGAGCCTAAAACGATGTTATAATCCATAAGTACAATTAATTTAAACAAAAAGGTTTATCAATGACAAAGTCAAAAATTATTTACACTACACTTTATGGTGATGAATTTTGAATGAAGATGAAAAAACATTCTCAAAAATAGGCTTCAATTACCTGCTTCTTGCATTAGTTCCAATACTATTTCAAATAATAATAGTGAACATTATAGCATTATGGGACGTTAATCTGATAAGAAGCATCGATAATCAGACTATGATTTCATCCCTAACAAATTACATACTGATATTGCCCGTTTTCATTTATCTGATGGGAAAAATAGAATCCAGAAAGATAACCAAAAATAAAATTGGAATTAAAAAGTTCCTAATATACCTATGTATAGCATTAACGCTGATGTGGATTGGAAATGTTGCGGGATTAGTAATAACAACAATACTTGGAAACACAGTTACAAATGAAGTGGTAAACCCAATAGAGAAATTAATTCAAAATTCAAGCATTTATATTAATTTGATAATAATAAGCATAGTCGCACCGATTTTTGAAGAACTGTTTTTCAGAAAGTTTTTGATTGACAGGACAATAAGATACGGAGCCACACTATCAATACTTTTATCAGCATTTATATTTGCATTATTCCATGGAAATTTAAGCCAATTTTTCTATGCATTTTTGCTTGGAGCATTTTTTGCATATGTATACATCAAAACAGGAAAAATAATCTATACTATAATACTGCATGCTTTTGTTAACTTTTACGGATCTGTAGCAAGCACATTTTTCAATTCAGCAAGGCATAATATACTGCAGGGAATAACGATGGCAAACATCGGCGATATTTCAATAATGGCAGTGTATCTGATAACACTGATTATAGTCTGGTTTATCGGATTATATGCAATATTTACAAATTACGACAAGATAGAAGTGAATGATTCACAAAGAGAAATCTATCTAGAAAAGCCAGTACGGACAGTGCTTTTAAATCTGGGAATGCTTATATTCATAATATACCATATCTTTAGAATACTGGTGTCATTGAAAATAATCCACTTTTAAAAAAAAGAAGGGTGAAAAAACTTCAAGATTATGAAGTCTAATCATAGTTTCCAAACTAAAAGATTTGGAAAATACATGCATAGCTGAAGTTAGTAAAATTTTAACATTTTTGTGCAAGAATTCTCCGGCTTCTGCAAGCCAGAGATGAATTGCACTTTAAAGGTATCATCCTATTATTAGAGTTACTTATTTTTTTAGTTCAATGGAGGGGGTGTTAGATTAGTCGTCAAATGCTCTCGGATAAAGTCTTTATATATGGGAGTATTATAAGTATGGTTGTGGAAGAAAAACATAGTATTTGATTGATTTAAATGAGGTTTAAATTGTTAAATGATTTTATTTTTATAACTTTTAGAGTTAAAATAATGGTCATTTTCTTATTTATCCAATATTTTATGTTTTTTTTCTAAAGAAATGAATGGTATTATTTGATATTAATGAATTTAGTTGTGGATTGGTTTTTGGTTTTATGTGTGAAGAATTTTTTATTTTGACGGATAAATGTGAATTTGTTCCTGATGAGGAATTAGAGAAAGTATTAGAGTTTAATATGCGTGCTAGTGCTTATGTTTATAATAAAACATTGGAATTCAGTATCTATCGCAGTAATTTAGTTAATGAATTTGGAATAGGCTCTAAATTTAAAGTAAATCGCAGTTATACTCAGGATATAGTTAAAACTCTAAAAAAACAAAAGCCTTTTCTCAAAAAAGCTGACTCAACATGCATTCAAGCATCAACAGACAGACTAATAAAAGCCTATGAAGGATACTACAGCCACAGAACAGGATTTCCCAACTTCAAATCATCTAAAAGAAATCCAGTAACATCCATCACACTACGAAACAACGACTACAAAACAAAAGACGGCATCAAAGGCTCCCTAAGATGGGAAGAAGATAAATTCCGATTAAACAAACTCGGATACATCGAAGTCAAACATAAAAGAGACATAGATGGAAAAATCAAAGAAGCAACTATTAAAAAAGAAAATGGACGTTGGTATGTTTGCATAGCATACCAATTAGACAAAATAACTCCTCGAGAGGAATTTCCATACGGATTCTACCTAGGAATAGACCTGGGATTAACAGACTTCCTAACATTCTCCGACGGCCGAGTGATAGCCAAACCCGACCTAAAAAGAATCAACAGAAGAATACAATACTACAGCCAAAAATTAGCACGACAAAAACAGGGTGGATCCAACTGGAAAAAAACTCTCAAAAAACTCCACAAATGGATAAACAAAAAAAATAATGTAGTAAACGACTACTACAATAAAATATCCTACAACATAGTCAAACACTATAGATTCATCGCAATGGAAACACTAAACATCCGAGGAATGATTAAAAGCAACCTAAGCAGAAGCATACACGAAATCGGATGGGGAAAACTAGTCGAAATGATAAAATACAAAGCAAAATGGTACAACAGACAATTCATACAAATCGACAGATGGTTCCCATCAAGTAAAAAATGCTGGGCATGCGGCGAAATAAATAGTGAATTAAAACGTGGAGAAAGAGAATGGGAATGCCCACATTGTCATGCTCCTTTATTAAGGGATTTGAATGCGGCATTAAATATTTTAGACGAAGGTCTACGCGCTGCTGGTTCATCAGTGCTTAGCTTAGTAGATTTCGTACATATGTTTCCACAAAAATACTTAGAAATTTTTCTAAGTAATTGTGAAGTAAATATTATATGTACGGCCTAAGAATCTCCGGCTTCTACAAAGCCGGAGAGGTTCAAGCCTTATCTTCTCTGTTTTCTTCAATAGCTTCAGTAACACTGTTTAATATTTGAAGTGATTTGGAAAATGCAGGCATACCTGAAGTTAAGAGTACAACTCTCAAAACATCAACGATTTCCTCTTTGGTAATGCCCAATACTTCAATTGCACTTCTAATTTGTTTTTTGGTGGCTCTTGGATCTGCACGGGAAGCAGCAATACCAATAGCTATTAATTTTTGAGTTTTATAATCTAAGACTTCAGCATCCCATACTGTTTCGTTAATATTAGATACCAACTCATATAAATCAGGATGTTCATCTTTTAGTTCACGAATACCTTTTCCATAATATACATCGCCTTTCATAAAATAACCTCAATTAATATTAATTAATACTATTTTACTTTTTTAAATTATATATAAATAGCTATTTTTAATTGATTCAATATTATCCATGATTTTTTTATCTTGGGATGTATACTTCATTTTATTTGCAGAAAGTAAAGATTAATTATTTGTAAAAATATGATAAAAATTGCAAATATACAAACATTTATATACTTACTAAAAGGAAGTCATCGAAAAATTGTATAGTTACTATTTATCTGGATTTTAGTAATTAAAAATTTCATTTATAAAGTAAGTGTATTTTTAAAATTTTATTTACAAATGGTAACTAGAAGAATAATTGCATATTTACCAAATACTAATTTTCATATTCTTTTATTCCAGTGAGTTTTTCAATATCTGAATAACTCCAATATTTATTCTCCCAATGATAATACACATCTTTTCTTTTCTTGAATATTCTAAATGGAACATTAGTATTGTCATAAATATGGACAATATCACAAATTTCAACCAAATCAGGAATTAAATTAAGCGCTTTTTCATATCTTGATTTGATTTTATCTTCAGGAACTCCATGACCACCCATGGATTCCCGCATTCTTACTCGTGCGATATTTATTTCACTATCATCTGTGAGGACATAAATGCATCTTAGAAAATATCCTTTTTCTTTAGCTTTTTTAAGTAACTTCAGATTTCTATCTGTAGAAAGCACTGTTTCAAATGTGAAATCTTCACCTTTTTCTAAAATTGATTTTCTGAGTTCTTCAGCTTTTTGTGTAGCCTCCAAATCACTGCATAAACTTGATTTTTTAATATCGTCAGCATTGATATAAACACCAGCAATTTTTACCATACGTGTTATTGTGGTTTTGCCACTGCCATTAGGACCTGCAAAAACCATAACTTCAGGAAGTCTACTTTTCTGAGACATAAACTCTCCTTCCATCAGGATACTCTAAATAAGCACGTTTATTTTCATCATCATAACCAGCAATAGGAAGTCCTTTAATCTTACATATATCCTGATCAATTTTAATAGATGCTTTAAATCTTTCCGTAAGTTCTTCATCAGAAATTCCATATGTAGAATCTAATTCATTTTCTTCAACCAAAACAAATCTTCCTTATCACTAATTGTAATATAAAGTATCAACTTCATTAATAATAAATATTTTTGAAGTGAGAGTTAATGCAAAATACACTCATCTTTTCTTGAATGTTAAGTATAGTAATATTCAAAACGTGAATGGAAAAATAGGTTATTGTTTTGACTTGTATCTATGATGTAATTTTTTATTAGGAGTTTGTCAAAAATTGAAATCAATTTAATACCATTCAGGATATTCTTTCAAAGACTTGCAGCCTTTAAACATATCATCCATATATCTTACATTAGAAACATTCCACCCACTCAAATCAGACAAATCTACCAAACCAGAACAGTCTTCAAACATCCCACTCATGTCAGTTACTTGTGATGTATCCCAATTGGATAATGGTGACAAATCAACCAAAGAAGAACAGCCCCCAAACATCCCACCAATACGAGTTACTTTTGAAGTATCCCAACCAGATAACGGAGACAAATCAACCAAAGCAGAACAGCCCCCAAACATCCCACCAATACGAGTTACTTTTGAAGTATCCCAACCAGATAACGGAGACAAATCAACCAAAGCAGAACAACCCTTAAACATAAATCCCATGTCGGTTACCTGTGATGTATCCCAATTGGCTAATGTTGACAAATCAACCAAAGCAGAACAATGCCCAAACATCCAACTCATGTCGGTAACTTTTGATATATCCCAACCAGATAACGGAGACAAATCAACCAAAGCAGAACAGCCCTCAAACATCCCTCTCATGTCAGTTACTTTTGAAGTATCCCAACCAGATAACGGAGACAAATCAACCAAAGAAGTGCAATCCTCAAACATCCAACTCATGTCGGTTACCTGTGATGTATCCCAATTGGCTAATGGTGACAAATCAACCAAAGCAGAACAACACCTAAACATCCAACTCATGTCAGTTACTTTTGAAGTATCCCAACCAGATAACGGAGACAAATCAACCAAAGAAGTGCAATCCTCAAACATAGATCTCATGTCGGTTACCTGTGATGTATCCCAATTGGCTAATGGTGACAAATCAACCAAAGCGGAACAACGCCTAAACATCCAACTCATGTCGGTAACTTTTGATATATCCCAACCAGATAACGGAGACAAATCAACCAAAGAAGAACAGCCCCTAAACATCCAACTCATGTCAGTTACTTTTGAAGTATCCCAACCAGATAACGGAGACAAATCAACCAAAGCAGAAAAGCCGCCAAACATCCCCCCACTGTCAGTTACTTTTG
>JAFZMD010000093.1 GCA_017553445.1 Methanobrevibacter sp.
AATTATGAAAGAGGAAGAATTTTTAAATTCATTAGGTTATGTTATGGCTTCTGCATATAGGTTAAAGGTAATTCAATATATTGGAAATGGTGTAAAGATACCATCAGACATTGCAAAAAAGATTGGTGTCCGTACAAACCATATATCAAATGTTTTAGCTGATTTAAAACAAAATAATCTGGTTGTTTGTTTAAATGAGGATGCCCATAAAGGCAGATTATATAAAAATACAGATTTGGCATTGGAAGTTTTAAAATATATAAATGATATGGAAGAATGAAAAATTATGATGATTTGTTAAAATCATCAATTGCATCATCCACCAATTCAATAACACTGTCCACTAAATCAGGATACTCATCACTAATAACGACAGGTATATTGTCACAATATACAACTTCAAGGCCTGCTTCTATTGCGTCTTTTGTAGCGACATCAACGGCAGCTGCCTTAAGTTCAGTCAGCATCACTTCTGCCTTATCCATATATTTGGCCATATCTTCTTTTAATAAAGGCCTATTTGATAGGTGTGAAGTAGTTCCGATAACTTCACAGTTGAAGTTTTCCTCCAGATATTCCACCAGCTTATCTTTAACCGCTTCAGGTGCGGTTGTTGCAAACAGCACTTTTTTATTGGAAATGTCTTCCAATGGCTTAGGCCTGAATACTGTTGATATGACAGTTGCATCAGGATTTATTTCATTAATGAAATCTTCGATTTCAGCTATTTTTTCACTGCTTGCCATAGGTTCTTCACACATTGTTAATATGACTAAATCACCTAAAGATATCCTATAAGGTCCGAAATAGGTTGTTAAATTGTTGATAGGTTGGTTTGCTCCAATTAATGCTATTTTTTTGTTTGTTTTGATTGGTGGTATTGCAGCGCCGCTTCCTTCAAAGATTGCAAATTTGGAATCCACTTCATTTGCAAGACTGGCTCCTTTTTTCATATTGGTTAAAAATACTTCACCAGCCATTCCTCCGCCACAGCGTCTGCAGCCGATGGTTAAAATTCTACTCATCAAAGCGTCTTCCCAATGATCACTGGCTGCATGAACTCCCTTTTTGGATTGTTCCAGTAAAAATTCGGCTGAAATTTCAAGGTCTTCCCCGTGAACGATTTCAGGCTCTTCAGGCCCGCCCCTACCCATTGCAATAACACATGGTTCATAGCCTTTTTTATCAATTAATCTGGATACGAAACCAGAAACTGCAGTTTTTCCGATACGTTTTCCAGTTCCGAGTATGGTGATTGACGGTTTTTCCATAATTTCATATTCGCTATGAGGTTCGAATTTAAAATCAGGACCTTTATAGGTTACTCCTTCGTTTAAAACTTTACAGGCTATTTTAAATCTTTTTGGATAATCAAGAATAGGCTCATCGCTCAAGTCCATTACCGTATCAACATCATATTCCCGTATCATTTCAACAATAAGGTCATAGGGAATATCCTTATCTTTTGCAAATTGAACAGGCACTCCCAATACTTTTGAATAGGATTCTTCCGTATCGTCCCTTAATTTTTCAGTTCCGCCAATAAAAACAACTGCGGAAATATCAACATGTTCCAAATTATTTAATGTATCTATGGCTTCCTGTGTGACTGGCAGGTAGTGTTCACCGTCAACAAGACAAAGCATTTTAGTTAGATTAGTCATGATTTAATATCTTTAAATTTAATTATTTAAAATATTTTATCGTTACCAAACATATCTTATCTATTTTAAAATTTTATTTAAATTATTTTTTCCAATTATTTAAAAATAACTTAATATTTAAATAGGATTAAAAATAATATTAATAATATCGCATTAAATAGAAGTAAAAATTTTAATTAATT
This sequence comes from Methanobrevibacter sp., assembly GCA_017553445.1. Taxonomy (GTDB): domain Archaea; phylum Methanobacteriota; class Methanobacteria; order Methanobacteriales; family Methanobacteriaceae; genus Methanocatella. The sequence continues at coordinate 1,847 of JAFZMD010000093.1, forward strand.
CAAATGATTATGGGATTAATTAACTTGTTATAGGGCAGATAATATGTATAAAGATGAAATGATACAATTACATCAATTTTTGGTTTATGTTTTAAAATACTTAGCAGAAGATGATCAAATCACTAACGACTGTAGCGAATACATATCACTTAAAATAAGTCCACACCATATCCATAAAACCAAGGCAGAGCATAAGCATGCTATTTTCGTTTTATGTAAAATTATTTCTGAAGTAATTGCAGACAAGGATAACCATTCAATTCCGGATAATGTATGCAATTCTTTAGCAGATTTAGTTACACGTTCAGAAAAAGAAATTAACATGGCTTAATTTTCTTTTTTAAAAACTTTTTTTTAATATTTAACCGTAAATTCATCACTTTCAACTATTTTTGGCAGTTTTCCTATAGTCCCGACGTTTTCATCGGATATGATTAAAATCCCTTCGTAAAATTCCCTATAATTTTCCGCACATTCCAGTGCGTTTGAAACTTTGCTTTCGCTGTCGGAGCCTATAACTTCATTGGCTATTCTTGTTGCAAGTCCGTCAGCTATTGAAGGGCTTTTGGAAATAACGCTGACGCTGTCTGATGAACCGAAACTTATCGAATGGCCAATTTTACCTGAAGATGTACAAATGCCTAAAGGTTTTTTTCTAGCTTTTATCTTAAATGCAATGTCATTTCCCAAGATTTCATTGTTCGAATATATTCCACATAAAACTTCCCGATTATTGATGATAGCTATATCTCCACCATTTTCAACAATGGAACATTTGCTTCCATTGTCAATTAAATAATCCAGGCTCATTTCAGATATTGTTCCGGCCACGCAGGCCATGGGTCCCACATCTGCTTTTGCTGAAGATTCATACATTTTCAAAACGATTGGACTTAAGTTTTCAGTATTGTATTTTAAGGGTTCAATTGATATTAGAAAATCAGGATTTTGATAAATGTGTCTTTTAAGGTCATGCCTGACTTTAAAAATGTATCTCTTTAAGTTTATGCCATTTAAGTCGCTTTTCAATCGGATATGCGTTTGGTCAATATCAATTTCTTCATAATGCATTTTAATCATATTAGTAAATAATTTATATAACTATTGTTATTAAGTATAATTATATAATTAGAATATATATTAATATATTGGATAAAATTATAAAAGATTGTGATAACTTGAAGGCATTTGATTTTTTATTTAATACCCGAGAAGAAAAACCAAGAAGCAAAGGCGTTACTATGGTTTTAGATAAAGGTTTGGGTCTTGAAACTGCAGAAAGTCTAATGAATATCTCAGGAGACTATGTTGATTATTTGAAATTCGGTTGGGGAACGTCAATTATTCATGATGCGGATATTATAAAGGCAAAAGTGGAAATGTATAAAAATCATGATATAATTCCTTATACTGGAGGAACATTATTCGAATTGGCTTATATGAATGATAAATTGGATGAATTTTTCAAAAGAGTTCATGAATTAGGTTTTCCGGCTATTGAAATATCTGACGGTTCTATAAATTTAGCACATGATGAAAAATTGGAATCAATTAGAAAAGCTAAAGATGAAGGTTTTATAGTATTGTCTGAAGTCGGTAAAAAGGATCCGAATTTGGATAAGGAACTTTCACTTGATGAAAGAATAGAGTATATGCAGTCAGAACTTGATGCCGGCTCTTCTTTAATAATTGTTGAGGCCAGAGAAGGAGGAAAAAACATTGGCATCTTTGATGCATCAGGAAAAGCGAAAGAAGATGAAATAGATTACATTTTAGATAAAATTGATGGAGATAAAATACTTTGGGAAGCTCCAAATAAAGACCAGCAAGTCTTTTTTATTTTAAAACTTGGAAACACGGTAAACTTAGGAAATGTTTCCAGTGATGACATCACCTCTCTTGAAACTTTAAGACAGGGTTTGAGGGGAGATACATTAGGAAAACT
>JAFZMD010000094.1 GCA_017553445.1 Methanobrevibacter sp.
AACAAAGATATTGGAAATAGAATAAAAGAATTAAGAGAGCTTTCTGATATTTCAGTACAAGATATCGCACAAGAATTAAATATAGATGCGAAAACATACACCCAATATGAAACTGGGGAAGTTGATATTCCTGCAGGCTTTATTTATGAAATTGCAAATAAATTCCAAGTAGATTTAAGTTTACTTTTAACTGGTGAAGAAAGTAGGATGAGTATCTTTGATGTGACACGTGCAAACAAAGGTATTTCAGTAGAGCGAAGCAAAGAATACAATCACGAGAATTTATGTTCAAAATTTATTCACAAAAAAGCGGAAACCTTTTTGGTAACAGTGGATCCTAAGAAAAATCCGATTCCATCCTTAAACTCACACCCTGGCCAGGAATTCAATTATGTTCTTGAAGGAACACTTAAAATTTACATTCACAATAATGAAATTATATTAAATAAAGGAGACTCAATATTTTTCGATTCGACACATAGACATGCGATGGTAGCGCTTAATGATAAACCGGCTAAATTTTTAGCAGTATTAATGTAGAAGGTAGTTAATATGACATCTGTAATAGGAGATTTTGTTGAAAGAGTTGATTTTGACTCTTATGAAGACTTTTTTAAGAATTTTAAATTAAAATATGATGATGACTTTAACTTTGGATTTGATGTGGTAGACAAATATGCTGAAATTGACCCTGACAAAATCGCTTTAATCTGGACTAACGATAATGAAGAAAAATACACTTTCACCTTTAAGGATATGAAAGAATACTCCAACAGAACTGCAAACCTATTTAAAAGTTTAGGTATCCAAAAAGGCGATAAGGTGATGCTTACATTGAAAAACAGGTATGAATGGTGGTTCTGTATGGTGGCATTGCATAAAATAGGGGCAATAGCTATTCCTGCAACCCACATGTTAAAGCTTCACGATATTGATTTCAGAATAAGGCAGGCTGAAGTTAAATGTGTTGTATCTGTTGAAGAAGATACATTACTTCCGGATTATGAGGAAGCAGAAAAAGAATTAGAAATTGACTTGAAAAAGCTTGTTATCGAAACAGACAGGGACGGCTGGATTAACTTCAACAAAGCTATTGAAGAGCAAAGCCCAATCTTTGAAAGACCTGAAGGTGATGAAAAGACCTATGCAGAAGAGATTTTCCTGATTTATTTCACTTCAGGAACAAGCGGTCTTCCTAAAATGGTTTCACACAAACATACATATGCATTGGGACATATTCCAACTGCCAAATACTGGCAAAATGTTGTAGAGGACGGCATTCATCATACTGCATCAGATACAGGTTGGGGAAAAGCAGTATGGGGTAATATTTACGGCCAGTGGATTGCAGGTACCTCAATATTCATCTATGACTATAACAGATTCAACGGAATCAAACTGCTTGAACAGATAATTGAAAACAAGGTAACAACATTCTGTGCACCCCCAACAGTTTACAGATTCCTGATTAAAGAAAAAATCGAAGGTTATGACTTTTCAAATTTAACCTATGTTGCAACGGCAGGAGAACCTCTTCCTCCAGAAGTATCAAGAAAATTCAAAGAAATTTCCGGTTTAACCATTAAGGAAGGATTCGGACAAACCGAAACAACCCTATCAATCGGTACATTCATATGGCTTGATGCAAAGCTCGGTTCAATTGGAAAACCTTCCCCATTATACAATTTAGAATTACTGGATGAAAATGATGAAAAAGTGGAAATTGGAGAAGAAGGAGAACTCTGTTTCAATGTGTCTGAAGGCACAAGTCCGGGGTTATTTAAAGAATATTATAAAGATCCTGAAAAGCAAAAAGCACAATGGTATAATGGATACTATCACTGCGGAGATACTGCATGGATGGATGAGGACGGATATGTTCACTTCGTTGGAAGAAATGATGACATTATCAAATCCTCAGGATACCGTATTGGACCTTATGAAGTGGAAAGCGCTGTTTTATCACACGAAGCAGTTACAAACTGTGCAATCACAGCTTTTCCTGATGAAGTGAGAGGCCAGATTGTAAAGGCAACAATCATATTGCAGCCTGGCTACGAACCTTCAGAAGAACTTACAAAAGACATTCAAAATCATGTTAAACGTGTTACAGCCCCTTATAAATACCCAAGAATGATTGAATATGTAGATGAAATTCCAGAAACAATCAGCGGTAAAATAAGAAGGGTGGAAATAAGAGACAAAGACAAAAATCAATAGGAGATTACAATGACTGATGAAGAGATATCATTTCCTGTAATTAATTCACAATTATGCAAAGGATGTAAAAGATGCATCACAGGTTGTCCTCAGGATGCAATTTTACTTTCCGATGACATGAATGACGCAGGATATCAATATGCTTATTATGGCGGCAATGGATGTACGGGATGTAAAGACTGTTATTTTACCTGTCCTGAACCATTGGCTTTAGAAGTACATCAATACAAAAGAACTGTTAATGACGAAGTTGGAAAAATGATTAAAGCTAAAGCAGCTAATAAAGGGGGAAAATAAATGAGTAATCAAATGGTTAAAGGAAATACTGCAGTTGTCATCGGTGCAATGTATGCCGGATGTGACTGTTTTTTTGGATACCCTATTACTCCTGCAAGTGAAATACTGCACGAAGCGTCAAAATACTTCCCGATGGTTGGCAGAAACTTTGTTCAGGCGGAAAGTGAAGAGGCATCAATCAATATGGTTTATGGTGCATCAGGAACCGGTCACAGAGTAATGACATCATCCTCAGGACCCGGCATCAGTTTGATGCAGGAAGGATTTACTTTCCTTGCCGGTGCGGAATTGCCTGCGGTTATCGTTGACATCATGAGAGCAGGACCCGGACTTGGAAACATCGGACCTGAACAGGGAGACTATAATCAGGTCGTTAAAGGAGGGGGTCACGGAAACTATAAAAACATAGTTTTGGCTCCAAACAGCGTTCAGGAAATGTGTGACTTAACAATGAAGGCATTTGAACTTGCCGACAAATGGAGAAATCCTGTTGTAGTTTTAGCTGACGGTACATTAGGCCAAATGGCAGAACCTTTGGTATTCCCGAAAGAAGCTATTGAACCTAAAAATGACAAACCCTGGGCAGTTAAAGGAACAGAAGAAACCATGGACAATCTCATCACATCAATTTTCAATGATTTCAATGATTTGGAAGATTTCAATTTTAAACTTCAGGAAAAATATGCTAAAATTGAATCTGAAGAAGTTATTTTTGAAGAATACAAAGTTGAAGATGCCGAAATTGTTTTGGTATCATACGGAATCAGTTCAAGAATTGCAAGATCAGCTGTTGACAAAAGCCGTGAAAAAGGCATAAAAGTTGGACTTTTAAGGCCAATTACACTGTCACCTTTCCCGGTTGATAAGATTAAGGAGCTATCCGATAAGGGTGTCAGTTTCATATCCGTTGAAATGAGTAACGGCCAACTATTGGCAGATGTTCAGTTTGCAGCATTAAGAAAAGAAGATACCCACTTAGTAAATAGAATGGGCGGTAATCTAATTGAACTGAAACATGTGCTTGCAAAGATTTATGAAATAGCAGGTTTTGAAGATGAAAGCATAGACACTTCCAAGAGGAGTGAAGAGAAAGCAAGTCCAAATATTATTGATTAAGGATGTGGAAAGATGAATATTGAAGATTTAAAAAACAATAAAGATTATGAATTAAAAGTACGCAGAAATCCACAATCCCTTTTAGAAGAGTATCCCAGAAAAGGAACCAATATCAAATCAACTCACTACTGTGCAGGTTGTGGACATGGAATTTTACATAAATTGATTGCAGAGTGTATGGACGAACTCGGAATTCAGGAAAGATGTGTCATGATATCTCCTGTCGGATGTTCAGTATATGCATATTTCTACTTCAACTGCGGAAACTTCCAGACTGCACACGGAAGAGCTCCTGCAGTAGCTACTGGTATTTCAAGAGCCCAGGACAATGCCATTGTCATGAGTTATCAGGGAGACGGAGACTTGGCTTCAATCGGTTTGAATGAAACCTTGCAGGCTGCAAACAGAGGAGAAAAAATTGCAGTATTTTTCGTTAAAAATACCGTTTATGGAATGACTGGAGGACAGATGGCTCCAACAACATTAATCGGTGAAAAAACAGTAACCTGTCAGACTGGAAGAGATCCTGACTATACAGGACACCCTACCCACATGTGCGAACTAATCAATACTTTAAAGGCACCAGTATTTATTGAAAGGGTTTCCCTTGCTAATCCTTTAAAAATCAGACTTGCTAAATTTGCAATTAAACAGGCTTTAACCGTTCAAAAAGAAGGAAAAGGATACTCATTTGTGGAAGTGTTATCACCTTGCCCTACTAACTTAAAACAGGATGTTGCAAGTGCTCAAAAATTCATTGAAGAACAAATGGAAAAAGAATTCCCTGTTAAAAACTTTAG
>JAFZMD010000008.1 GCA_017553445.1 Methanobrevibacter sp.
ATTACTCAACCATTACCAGAAAAAGGGATTTGTGATTTAAGTTGTGGTGCTGGAGATGCATACTTCGATTTAAATGGTCCAAATGTTGATTATCGTAATTATGATGAGGTGGTGTATTATATCGAACATGGTAAATATCCAACTGATGACCAACAAGTCCTAGGTGTAATTCCAATCGATGGGGATGAATCAGGTTATGCTGGAGATTATGTGGAAGAACCAAATGATGTAAATCCTATAAATGACGATTTGCCTCAAGAGAATGCTGTTGTAGAAAATCCACAAATTGTAGCTGATTTCACTACTGTAGAATAAAAAATTTTGTATTGTTTGGAAGTATTGAGCTTCCATAATTTTCTTCTTTTTATAAACAAAATATTTTTAATTAATATTTTTCTTAAAACTTTTTTAATACCTTAATCCATATACTATAATGTACAATATAGTTTTTTCTAAAAAAAGATATTAAACTTATAAAGGTTTTAAAATGAAAATTACTCATAAACATGTTGAAGATATTTTTGAATATGATGGAAGCCAGATTAACCCGTCTTGGGCTTTCACTGAATTTGGCATTTACGGTTCATCAATCATTACTTGGATTGGGCCTGTAAACATCACGCCGGATAATTTAAAGGATTTTGCTGATGTCGGATTAGAAATCAAATCAAATAATATGGTTAATTTCATTTGCGAATTCTTTGACCAACAGCCGACCAATATGAGAATCGCCTATCTTCGCCAAAGACTTCTTGTAATGATTTTTAGAGAAATTTTAACCGAAAAAGGAGTTAAGACTACTCGTGAAGGTGATGACATTTTTGTCGACGGAAGAAAACTCAGCATTTCAATAGCAAGTGTTTCCTTAAGTTCAGCAAAAATTCATTTTGCACTTAATCTGGAAGATAAGGGAACTCCTGGTGATGTAGAAACTATTGGCTTGTATGATATTGATGAAGGCAATGTCTTCAACGAAAATAATTTGAAAGATTTAATCTTTGATGTTGTTAATCGTTATATTGATGAACTTGAAACAATCGAAAAGGATATTAGTAAAACTAAGGTGTTATTATGAAAATATTGGTTAATGGTATACAATCCAATTTAAGATTTTCATCTGCTCATGTTATCCCAGGCCATGAATCATGTGGTTTTATCCATGGCCATTCATATTTTGTAGATGTGGAAATCGAAGGTGAAAGAGCAGGCGAATTTGAATTTGTGGTTGATTTTAAAGATGTAAAAAAATATACTAAAGCAATTTGTGATGAACTTGATCACAGACTTCTAATCCCTGTATATAATAATTTAATTGAATTTAAGGATTTTGACAAAGAAACAAATTCAATTTTTGATTTGAAAAAAGAAAAATCCATTTTCTTTAAAATTGATGGTAAAGGTTATTCAATCCCGTCTGTTGACTGCGTATTATTGCCGCTTCCTTATACCTCTGCTGAAGAGTTATCCAAATTCTTTGCGGAAACTTTGGCACGTAAACTGTCAGAGACTTATGATAATCTTGAATATATTTCCGTATGTGTTAATGAGGGAATTGGTCAGGGAGCTCAATTTAAAAAGGAATTTGTGGAATAAATATGAAAGCTCCAATTATTGAAATATTTTCTTCTTTTCAGGGAGAAGGAGTTTTAATAGGTCAGAGACAAATTTTTGTTCGTTTTGCAGGTTGTAATTTAAATTGCAACTATTGTGATACGAAAAATAGTATTTCCAAAAATCAGGGTATACTTATGACGCCTGCTGAAGTCGTGTCTAAAATCGAAAGTATTTTAACTCCTGACTGCCATATTATATCTTTTACTGGTGGTGAACCCTCATTATATCCTGAGTTTATAAATGAAGTTTCAAAACTTACAAATCTTGATATAATGCTTGAAACAAATGGGACATTACCGGAAAATATTGATTTAATTGAAAAATTAGATATTGTTTCACTCGATATTAAGCTAAAAGAGCAATTTAATGGCGATTATAAAGAAGATATTTTATTAAATGAAATTAAATCACTAAATTTATTAATAGAAAAATCTATAAATGTATATTGTAAAGTAGTTATTTTGCCAAGCTTAAAAATAGAATCATTTGAAGAGGTAATTAAAAAAATTGATAATGAGATAACTTATAAGAATGATGTTCAATTTATCATTCAACCTTCCAGTCCTTTAAATGAATGGAAGAATCGTTCTAATTCTTTATTTGAATTTTCTGAGATTGTGGGTAGATATTTTGAAGTTTCCACCATTCCCCAAATTCACAAAATTTTGAATATTGAGTAAATGATTTTATTCGGCTATATAATTACAATTAAGAGGTGTATAAATGAAAGAAAAAACATCCATTAACTTAAGAAAATCAATGAATAGAGGCTCTGTTGAACAAGAAACTAAAATTCATGATAAACAAGGAGAAATTATGAAAATCGCATCTAAAGATGTTATATCTATTCCTCCTAGTAAAAGTATCAAAGATACTGCTAAAGTAATGATGGAACACCAATTCAGAAGGTTACCAATTGCTGATCCAGGCTCTGGTAAAGTTTTAGGTATTGTAACAGTAATGGATATATTAGATTTCTTTGGTGGAGGAAATAAATTTAATATTATTGAGAAAAAATACCAAGATAACTTTTTAGCAGCTATCAATGAACCTGTACGTGAAATCATGTCACGTGATGTTATTTGTTTATCTGATAAATCCTCAATTAATGATGTTGTCGATACAATGTTGACATATCAGATAGGGGCTATTCCTCTTATTGATGCTGATGAAAAACTTGCAGGTATTGTAACTGAAAGAGATATTGCTTTATCCTTAGCGGGAGAAATAGATGATAGGACTGCACAAGACTACATGAGTACTAAAGTTTTCACAACCACTCCCGGTACTCCAATTGAAAGTGCATGTAAAATTATGGTTAGAAATGGATTGAGAAGAATTCCTATTGTTGGTGGGGAAGCAGATATTTCTAAAGCAGCTAAAAAATTATTAGGTATTGTAACTTCAACAGATATTATCCGTTTCTTTAATGCAAAAGAATTCTTTGATAATTTAAGTTCTAATGCTGCAAGTGAAGTGTTGGAACAAACAAAAGTATCTGAAATCATGGTCGATGATGCAATTACTGTTGAACCAGAAGATACCATTGGTGAAATCTGCGAATTATTTAAAATCAGTAATATCGGTGGAGTGCCTGTAATTAAAAATGATGTTGTAATAGGTATTATAACCGAGAGAGATATCTTAAGAGCAGTTAAAAAATTATAATGAGGGAGGACAATGCAAATCAAAAATTTGATGTCTACAACATTAATTACTATAGATAAAGACCAAAGTCTTGCTGATGCTTTAAAATTACTTAGAAAAAATAAAATTTCACGTCTGCCCGTTCTTAATAATAAGGAATTGGTAGGTATTATTTCCGAAAGAGACATTGCAAAAAAACTAGGTTCATCAAAATATGAAAGCATGCCTGCTTCAAGGCTCCATGTTTCTTCTGTAATGGTTAAAGACATTATTTCAGTTCCACAATCAATGCGTTTAGCTGAAGTTGCTACAATAATGCTTGAAAATGGAATTGGATCCGTACCGGTCATGGAAGATGATGAAATGGTAGGTATTGTTTCAAAAGCAGATTTTGTAACATTAGCTATTGATGGAGAATATGATAAAATATGTACTAAAGATGTGATGACTAAAGGAATCATATCAATTTCACCATCTGAAAGACTAGTTCATGCAAGAAGAGTCAGTATTGATTCTAACGTCGGAAGACTTGCTGTTATTGATGCTGAAGAGTTAGTTGGAATGATTACTTCTAAAGATTTAATGAGAGCGTTCATTGATTTTAGAAAAAAAGTTCCAGAAAAATATCAAAAATCTCAAATTAAAGAAGTATTGGTTGCAGATATTATGTCCACCAATCCTCTTGTTGTAGCAAAAGAAGATTCCATTTCTGATGTTGCAAAAATCATGATTGAAACAGGTTACAATGGTTTGCCTGTTGTAGAAGAGGATAAAGTTATTGGTATCATAACTCAAACCGATATTTTAAGATTAATTTCAAAATTAGAAGCATAGTGTAGCTATTTTTAGCTATGCTTTTTTTATACTTTTTTTTAGTGATATCATGATTTCTTTTTTAGGTCCGAAAGGAACATTCTCTCATGAAGCCGCATCTATGCTGGGGGATGATTTAGTTCCTTATTGTACAATTCCTGCTGTTATGGAAAGCATTGATTCTGGGCAATGTGTTAAAGGAATTGTTCCAATTGAAAATTCAATTGAAGGTCCTGTCGGCATTACTTTAGATTCTCTTGCCCATGAATTTGATTTAAATATTGTTGGTGAGATTATTATTTCCATTAATCAGAACTTGATTGTTAATCCTGGAAGTAAAATTGATGATATAAAAGATATTTACTCACATCAACAAGCTATTTCTCAATGCCAGTCTTTCATACGTGAAAATAATATTCAGCCTCATTATGCGGTTAGTACAGCAAGTGCTGCTAAAAGTATTATTGGAGATAAAAATAAAGCGGCTATTGGCCATTCCAAAAGTGCTGAATTATATGGTTTGGAAATTCTTGAAGCCAATATTCAAGATATTGATAACAATGAAACCCGTTTTATCGTATTGTCAAAAAGAGATACTAATCCAACAGGCAATGACAAGACATCAATCATATTTTCAATTTATGAAGATCATCCGGGTTCTCTGTATCGGATACTTGGAATATTTGAAAAATATAATATTAATTTAACTAAAATTGAATCAAGACCTTCAAAACAAGGTTTGGGCAAATATTTATTTTTTGTTGATTTTTATGGCCATTATAAAGAGGAAATAATTAAAAAAATTATTATGGACATTGAGGATAATACTTATTTTTTCAAAGTTTTAGGTTCTTATCCCGAATTTAAGTAAACTATAAATTAATGTTTATATATAACTTATAATATTAAATAATTTTAAGGGGGGTTAGTATGTCTAATGATAAAGATAAACTTCTACAAATTATGGCGAGTTTAGAGTCTGATTATGCTCATGGGAAGATATCCAAAGAAAAATATATTTATTTCCGTTCCAAATATGAAGATAGGCTTAATGCTCTAGATGCCAGGGAAGCAACCAATAGAATTAGATCTATGCAAGGAAAGTCATCTGATTCTCCTAAAGATAAAGAACCTATTAAAAATGAAAAGAAAGAAGATGAGGACTTAGTTCAAAAATATATTATTAATCCAAAAAAAGGAGATAAGCAAATTGAACCAAAAGTTCCAATGGATTCCGGAACCTTTAAACTTGTGGCAATATTGATTTTAGCCATAGGTTTTACTGTTGGTGCTGGATTTGGTGTATTTAATTTTGATTTCGGATCTTTTGCTAATACCAATACTTCAGCTATCGTTACTGATACTGCATTTCCGGATGTGGCTGATGTTCAGGTAAATACTACTACTTCGTCTAATGTTTCTTCATTTACTAATTCGACGAGTAATTTACAAATAGACACTTCAACCAATGTTAATCCTACTACTTCTGATTCAGGAGATGCTCAAGTCACGCCGGATAGTGGCGGCGGTAGTGATCCTGGTAATGGTACTGGATAATATTGATAATTTTATTGTTTAATGGTGAATTTATGAATAAACTTACTGTAATTGGTGTTGTAATACTTTTAGTTATTATTGCGGTATTCGGATATATTGTTGTTAATGATATCCAATTTGATCATAATAAAAATACCGGAAATTCTAACACTAATGAATCTGTTACAATGTTGACTATGTCAAAAGGAGGAGTTACTGTCTATTACCCATCTAATTGGGTTTTATCTCAAGCTACTTCCAATAATTCAATTATTGCAATTTCTAAAGAAAGTGCTGTAGATAACCTTGAAATTGGTCAAGTTAATATTAATGTTGAGAAAAAAGAATTTTCGGGTGATTTCAACTCTTTCGTTAATAAATCATATACCAATATTCAAGCAGACAAAGCATTTAATTTAGTTTCATCCGGTGAAGTTGCAATTAATGACGAAAAGGCTTTACAATACATTTATACTTCAAGTTCAAATAGTGGTGTTTTAAAACAGCATAAGGCATTATGGTTTGAAAGAGGTAATGAAGCTTATGTTATTATGTATAGTGCGCCAGTAGATAAGTATGAAGCAAACTTGCCTGCTGCAGATTATATTATAAGCCATATTAAAATTAACTAATTATTTTTTTTATTTGGGGTAATTATTATGATTGTTCTATGTGTTACTGGTAGTGTGGCCGCTAGCCAATCTGTTAAATTGGCAAGAGAATTTAAAAGGCAAGGAATGGAAGTGAAATGTTTTATGAGTGAAGCCGCTTGTAAAATACTTCATCCAAATTCTATGGAATTTGCAACTGGAAGTGAAGTTATCACTGAGTTAACAGGCAATATTGAGCATGTTAAATATTCTCAAGAGGATTTAATACTTGTTGCTCCAGCCACTGCAAATACTATAAGTAAATTTGCCTATAAAATAGCAGATAATCCTATTTCTACATTATTAATTACAGCATATGGCCATAATACTCCAATATTATTTGTACCGTCAATGCATGATTCAATGTTTAAGGCCATTGAAGAGAATATTAATAAAATTAAGGCTGAAGAATCTGCTTTTTTCATGCCTCCGGTTATGGATGAGGGAAAAGCAAAATTCCCTTCAAATGAAGATATCGTTCTTGAATCATTAAGATGTATTAATTTGTCTAAGAAGTGATTATTATTCGTGGAAAAAAAGTTTTAATAAGTCTTGGCGGGACTTTTGAACCTATTGACTCTGTAAGGGGTATTACAAACAAATCTTCGGGTAAAATGGGTTTGGCTCTTGCAAAGCAAGCTTATATTTTGGGTGCGGATGTTACTTTAATAGTTGCTAATGTCAGCGTTAGAATTTCACCGCTGTTTGATGTTATTCATGTTGAAACGTCAAAAGAAATGGCTAATGTCATATTTGAAATTGTTGGTGATTATGATATTTTTATTTCAACTGCTGCTGTTTCTGATTTTGAAGTTGTTCAACGTAAAAATAAGAAAATTGATTCTGAATCTTCATTATCTATTGATTTAAAGCCTACTTTAAAGATTATTCGCCAAATTAAAAAAATTAATCCTGATATTTTTTTAGTTGGATTTAAGGCAGAATTCAATATTACTCGTGAAGAAATCATTGGTTGCGCTAGAAAACAAATTTCTGATGCTGGAACCGATCTTGTAGTTGCAAACGATGTTTCTCGAAAAGACTGTTGTTTTGGATCAGACAATAATGAAGTTTTAATTATTGGTGATGATGTTTTAACTGTTCCTCTTGCAACTAAAGATGAAATTGCAAAAACTATAATGAACGTAATTTCTAAAAGAGTTTCATGTAGGTGAGCGTACTTATTTTATTATTTTTCTATAATGGCTATTAAAATACTTAACTTTAGATATAAAATTATTAATTTATTTTAAATAAATACTTTTTTTATTATATCTAGATTCAATTAAATCAATGGAATTTTTCATCCAATTTTTTCCAGATTGATTCTTGATGAAATTATTTTCTTTATATGATGTTAGTTTTTAAAACATTTATTTGATATCGGGTATTTTTACTAAAATTTTTATTCCAATAAGTTGATATCAATATTGCATTTGTCAGGTTATTTTCATTAAAAAAAATAATGTTTCAGTAATACTTTTTTGATAAAAAGACATTATCATAGCTTAAAAATAAAAATTTGTAAAAAAGAGTTATATAATAAAATAAGTTCAATCCTTTAGGTTTTAATTAAATGAAGTGATTAGTAGAGTGAATTTACCTAAAGGATTATTTAGTGAACTTTTATTTTATTTGCATTAGCATATATAATATTTAATTTTATGGTATAAAAAGCTATCGAAGTAATACTTTTTTGGGTATTTTTTCACATTTTTAAATAAAATTATAAAGAAGTTTTTCACTGAATATGCAATGAAAATTCACTATTTTTTATTAAAAATTTTTCTCTACTAGAAATGCTATATGGTCTTTTTCGTAAGGTTCCAGTTTTACTTTTTCAATAATTTTAAAACCTTTTTCTTTCAATTTTTTCTCTTCTTGCTTGAAAATCTTTTTAGGTTTTTGTACTACATCAATACTTCTAGCTTTGATTGTTATCATTCCTAAAGCATCATCTTTTGAGAATAAATTCATGTTTTTCATAAACAATTCTGATTGTGTAGGTTGAGCAACATCGCAGTATACAAAGTCAACCTTTTCGACAATGTTCATATATTCCTTAGGTTTTGTTGCATCGCCAAGTATTGGATAAATATTGGGTCTTTGACGTGATAGTCTAGCTAACTTTTTAGCTGTTACCGGTGAAAATTCAACTGCATATATTCTTCCATTATATGCAATGTCTGAGATATGTGAAACTGTTGTACCGGTTGATGCACCAAGATATAAGACTTTATAATCATTTTCAATATCTAAATTTTCTAAACCGTTTAAAATGGCCGCTGATAATTTTGACCTTCTGGGATTCCATAGTCTATATTCAACATCTTCTGTAATCAATTCTTCCCCATAAACGCTAATTCCTGGTGTTAAATTACGTGTTGCTACTTCGTCACCTTTTAAAAAAACATCCATTTTCATTTCCTCCTTCTTTTTTTGCCCTTTTTATGCTTCTTTTTTGATTGTTGTTTTTCTTCTTTTCTTTTTTTGGTTGTTTTGGTTGGGAATGGATTATTTTTTTCTATTTCTTCGACCTTTGAGTTGAATTCATTAAATATTTCTGGATTGAAATCATGGGTAAAAACGTCTTTTCTTGCGGCAAGAGATATTCTTCCTGCCAGCAATCTGGCAATTTTTCCACGATTCCACCATTTTGCACCGCGAACCTGTGGGTGTTGGTATATTAAACCATATTTTGGGGGACGGTCTCCACTTTTCAAATGTCTGAATAATGCCTTTTCAGCACCCATAATCTGAACCGTGCTTGAAGGATAACTGGCTAGTCTTTTAAGTCCTCCTGCGTGGGATATTAATTTAGCCCCAAGTGATGATCCAACAAGCAACCTTAAATTTGGAGCAACGGATTCCATTTTAACGTCGATGTAATTGATAATGTCTTTCCTCGTTTGCTGAAGCTCATAAATTGATTTTGCATATTTGTTCATGATTTCCAAGTCAACTGGATTAATGTCATCTTCAATGTCCAGCATATCTTCGGGAAACGCATCGCTTTTAGCATTTACAATCTCTTCTTTGGTTTTATTTTCATAAATTAAT
Source organism: Methanobrevibacter sp. (assembly GCA_017553445.1). Classification (GTDB taxonomy): domain Archaea; phylum Methanobacteriota; class Methanobacteria; order Methanobacteriales; family Methanobacteriaceae; genus Methanocatella. The sequence continues at coordinate 9,321 of JAFZMD010000008.1, forward strand.
TTAATATATGTTTCATTATTTTTAATCAAATCCATTTCTGGGAAGTATAGTGCATACCATTCACGAATTCTCTCAATTAATTTGGATATGGATTCATCAATTTCATCAATAGAGTTAATGGCCTGAATCAAATGTTTATCTTCACCGGCTTGGGCTTTTTTCATCTTATAAATTGCCAATTTCTGGTAGATTTCATTGTCAAAGTCAAAATCGAAATTGCTTCTTAGGTAATCTCCACCGGGATTTGGATTTTTGACTTTCACTTTGTCGGATTTATAATCGGATGAACGTTTATTTGATTCGATGAAAATAGTTTCATAGCTTTTGGATAATTCATTAATTAATTCACTTTCTTCAGTTGGAATTTCCTTATTATCTATTTCAATAAGTTTTTCGAGTATTTCATCTTCTTTAAATAGTTTTTCTGCAATCAATTCATTATTTTCATTAAATGCATAAAATCCTTTAACGCAGTAAGTTACATAACATTCCATGTTTTTAAATTATTTTTTTTATTTCTAATATATTTTCCTTTTCAAAAGTTTTAAATTATTTAAATTCTAATATTCAACTAATGTCAAAACAAAGTTTTAGAGATTTAAAAGAAACGATAGAATTAAAAGATGGTGAAATAGATGAACTCACCATGGAAATTGAAAATAAAAATGATGAAATTAATAAATTGAAGTTATATTCAACCAAGTTAAAATATGAAAAGCAGAATTTGGAAGATAAGCTCGATAATGAAATCAATAACGAAAAAGCAAAAATAAAAGAATTGGATGATTTAAACGATAAAATAAAAGAAAAACAGGATATCATTGATGATAAACAGGAACAAGTCAAATATTTGCGGGTATTGATTGATGATTATAAGACACAAATCAGCGAAAACACCCAAAACTTGGAAATACAGCTTAGAAAAATTTCTAAAACTTATGAAGGATTGCTCCTACAAAAGGATAAAATCATTGAAAAACAAGATGAAAACATTAAACTGTTAATGAAAGAAAAAGAAGAAATGATGAAAACTAATAAAACCACTATTATTTCTTTAAAACGCCAAAATGATAATTATCGCCAATTGCTTGAAAAATATGAAAAGTAATTGAATTTAATTTTTTTTTTAATTTCCACTAATTTTAAATTATTTGTAATATAGATATTAATTTATAATAAAAATTTTTGGTGGAAAATCATGTTGGAAACTGATGTTTGTGGAGTTCGTTTTAGAAATCCTTTAATGCTGGCTGCAGGAATTATGGGAAGTACCGCTTCTTCTATGAATTGGATTTTAAAATCCGGCGCTGCTGGTGTTATAAGTAAATCTTTTTCTTTAAATCCTCATCCGGGATATAAAAATCCTACCACTGTTGGTGTTGATGGGGGGATTATTAATGCTATTGGTTTATCCAATCCGGGTGTTGATAATTTCAAAGAGGAATTAAAAAAAATTAATAGAGAGAATAATGTTGTTATTGCATCTATTTATGGTGCTACTCCTGATGAATTTAGCAGTCTGGTTGAACAGATTAATCCTTTAGTTGATATGATTGAGTTAAATATTTCCTGTCCTCATGCCATGGAAGGTTATGGCGCTTCCATCGGTCAGGACTGTAATTTAAGCCACACTATTGTGTCAGCTTCAAAGGATGCAAGTGAAGTCCCGGTCATTGCTAAATTAACCCCTAACGTTACTGATATTACAGAAATTGCAAAGACCTGTGAAGAGGCGGGAGCTGATGCTTTAAGTTTAATTAATACGTTGGGTCCTGGAATGAAAATTGATATTGATTTGGCTCGTCCGGTGTTATTCAACAAGTTTGGAGGAATGAGTGGTAAGGCTATTAAGCCAATCGCCATTAGTAATGTTTATTCCGTTTATGAGGCCGTTGATGTTCCAATTATTGGTGTTGGGGGAGTTTATACCTTTGAGGATGTTGTTGAATTTATTTTTGCAGGTGCAAGAGTAGTTCAAATAGGTACGGCCATTATGGATGAAGGTGTTGATGTTTTCTCAAAAATCAATAATGATTTGGAAGCATTTATGAAAGATAAAGGTTATTCATCTATTGATGAGATGGTTGGTCTTGCACATGGGGGTGACTAGTATGATTAGAGCACCTAAGGCTGTTGTGATTAAGGAAATCATTGATGAAACTCCAACTATTAAAACTTTTAAGTTTGACTGTGATATTGAAGCCAATCCCGGTGAGTTTTTAATGCTTTGGCATTTGTCTGATGAAAAACCAATGTCCATTTCCAATATTGGGGATGGTGAGCTTTCTGTCAGTGTTAAAAATATTGGAGATTTTACATCCAAACTTCATGAGCTTGAAGTTGGAGACATGATTGGTGTTAGGGGTAGCTATGGTAATGGATTTAAAACAGATTTTAAAGATAAAAAGCTGCTTGTTATTGGTGGTGGAGTTGGTATGGCTCCAGTTACCGCATTAACTCATGAATTAATTAAAGATAATGATGTTGATGTTTTGGTTGCCGCAACCACTAAGGATGAATTATTGTTTTTGGATGAGTTGGAAAATCTTGATGTTAACCTGCATCCATGCACAGATGACGGATCATATGGGTTTGAAGGATATGCCTCAGATTGTCTTAGCAGTTTGCTTGAAGATTCAACTTATGATTATGCATTTGTCTGTGGACCCGAGGTAATGATGATAGGAATATTTAATATCCTTGAAGATGCCAACATTCCTGCAGATTATTCTCTTGAAAGATATATGAAATGTGCACTCGGTGTCTGCGGACAGTGTTGTGTGGACAATACCGGCTGGAGAATATGTGTTGAAGGGCCGGTTTTCAATAATGAACAAATAAAATTAATAGAAGAATTTGGAAAATACAGACGTGATGCATCTGGTGTCAAGTATTAAACAGTGATTAATATGGAAAAAGATCTAAAAGAGTATATTACCCCACCTATAATGTTGATATTGGTGTTATTGGCAATTTCATTAATTTTCATATTTCCGGTTCTGAACATGATAATATTGGGGGCAATTTTAGCTTATGGTATAAGGCCAATTGCTTTTAAAATACAATCAAAATTGAAATTCTCTTCTGTTTCCATATTGCTTGCAATGATTATAGTTTTAATACCATTGATACTTCTGGTCGGATATATTTCATTGGTAATATCTGGATTTTTGGCAGATTTCCTTATTTCAAATCCTAATCTTGATGTTAATCATGCCCTATCCCAATTTTCAACATATCTTCCACAAAATCCATTCTTTGATGAGAGCAGTATTGTTCCGTCTATTCAAAGTGCGGGAAAATATGTGTTGAATTATTTGGTAGGTAAACTCGGTTCTTTTGCTAATATTACAGTAGATTTATTTATTTTAATCTGTTCTGTTTATTACTTTGTAAGAGATGGAGATAATTGTTATAATTTCATAAAATCATTCGTTCCACAAAATTACAATGATTTTTTCGAAAGAACAGTCGAATCCGTTGAAGATGTTTTAAAAAGTATTTTCTACGGTCACTTTTTAACATCAGTAATAATTGGAATATTCGGTGCAATAGGTTATTCATTATTGGGTTATCCCTATGGAATATTTTTGGGTGTAATGACTGGAATTTTGCAGTTAATACCGATTTTCGGGCCATGGCCAATTTACTGGGCTTTGGCTATTATAGATGTCCTTAATGGAAATTATCCGAGAGTCATAATGGTTCTGTTATTCGGATTTTTCCTAAGCTTGATTGATATGTATATAAGGCCTGCAATTTCATCCCATCATGCTGATATTCACCCATTGATTCTTTTGATTGGATTTTTATCAGGACCTCTGGTTTATGGCATTGTGGGTTTCATCATCGGTCCTTTAATACTCGGTATTACCTATGCGATTTTAGATAGTTTTAGAAAAGAATTAAAGGAGCCTAAATAATGGAAAAAGAGGTTGTTATTTTAGATATTGACTACATTTCTTATGAGGATAAACCAATAATCCGTTTATTTTCAAAGGACGGCGAAAAAAATGTTGTATTGATAGATGATTCATTCACGCCATATTTATACGTTTATTCTAACGCTCCTGATGAATGTATGGGAGATTTAAAGGATTTATTGGAAGATGTAGAAATGGAAAAAGTAACAAAGAAGGACTTCCAAATTGAAAAGACATTCATTAAGGTAACATTTACGCATCCTCAGGAGTTATCTAAATATCGGGATGATATAAGGGACTTGGAAAGCGTCCTGCAAATCAGAGAATTTGATATTCCATTTTATAGAAGATACTTGATGGATAGGGATGTAATACCTATGACTAAAGTAAAAGTATCCGGCGAAAAATTAGACTCATTTTCAGCTCTTGACAGTGAAAAAAATGATGTGGAAATAATTAAATTGGATAAACCGTTAGAAAGAGTTGATGACAATTCAAATGAATTCAGAATACTTAGCTTTGACTTGGAAGTCAGAAATCCTCATGGTATGCCGGACTCCGCAGAAGATGAAATTATCATGATTGGCATTGCCAGTAACTTTGGTATCAACCAGGTAATATCGACTAAAACAAACTCTCCTGATAGGGATGATTTTGTAAATCAAGTATCGTCTGAAAAAGATATGATACAAACTTTTGCAGACATTATAAAGGAAAATAATGTTGATATTATTGTTGGATATAACTCCGACAACTTTGATTTTCCGTATTTGATTGACCGGGCAAAAATTCACGATGTGGATTTGGATTTCGGAATGGATGGCTCTGACATTCGATTTATTAAAAGAGGCTTTACCAATGCTGCATCAATGAAAGGTTTGATTCATGTAGATTTATACTTGGTAATGAGAAGATATATGGCTCTTGAGAGATATACATTGGAAAGAGTTTACTATGAGCTGTTTGGTGTGGAAAAAATTGATGTTCCTGGAGATAGAATCTGGGAATTCTGGGACAATGGCGGTGAAGAATTAGATAATTTATTCGATTACTCTTTAGATGATGTAGTTTCAACATTAGAAATAGCAGAACAGACCTTGCCGCTTAACTTAGAATTGACCCGTATAATAGGACAGCCATTATTTGATGTAAGCCGTATGGCAACAGGTCAGCAGGCAGAATGGTTTTTAGTAAAGCAGGCATATTTTGATAATGAAGTGGTTCCAAATAAGCAAGGGTCAAACTTTACAGATCGTGCAAATGCAGAAGATAATGAAGGGGGATTCGTTCTTGAGCCGGATAAGGGACTTCATGAAAATTTGGTGCAATTTGATTTTAGAAGCCTGTATCCAAGCATAATAATTTCTAAAAATATTTCTCCTGATGTTTTGGTGGAGGGTGATGTGGATAATCTTGAAGAATATAATGTTTCGCCGGAACATGATTTAAAATTCAGGAAATCTCCTCAAGGTTTCATCCCATCAGTCATTGACAAGATTTTACAGGAACGTTTTAGAATTAAACGGGAAATGAAAGCATGTGAAGATCCGACTGAGAAAAAAGCTTTGGATGTACAGCAACAAGCCATTAAGCGATTGGCAAATACAATGTATGGTATTTATGGTTTTCCTCGTTTCAGATGGTATTCATTTGAATGTGCAAAAGCAATTACCTCTTGGGGAAGGCAATACATTAAGCGTGCAATGAAAGAATCTGAAAAATATGGTTTTAAGGCTATTTATGCAGATACTGATGGTTTTTATGCAAAATATGTAAAAAAATAATTTTTATAAAAAAAGTAAAAAAGAATTAAATTAATTCTTTTCTTATGTCATCACCAGAAATTACCAATAATAATGAAAATAGTAAAATAATTATGCTAAATCCAATAATTATGAAATTTAGAATTGCAATTGCAATATATGCTTTCCATAATACTTCATCATTTTCATATCTGGTTGAAAGGAAATAGATTATGGCAGCAAAAATAAAGTATAATATTGAACCAAGTCCCAATTCGAATATTGTAACGCCTCTCTGGGCTAATGCAAATGCACCCATGTCTGAATTTAGTCCAATTGTCACCAAGATTAATAAAATGCCCATGATTACATAGGCATAGGATGTTATTTTTGCTAAATCTCTTCCTCGTTTTCTATTTTCAAACATTTTATCTATTCTTCGAGGTAGGATTTGATATCAATATCTAAATTATCACAGATTTCTTTTAACTGTTCGTATAATTTTTCATCAATTTCAATTCCGTTTTCTTCAGCATCAGCAATTCTTTTGACTTCCAAATCTCCAGGGATTGCAACGGTTTCCCCGGTAGCCCTTACCTGTGATACAAAGTCTTCAGTATTTGCTACAAAGTCGCCGAAGTCGCCGAATTTGGATGGATCAATTGCTAAGTATAAGTCTCCTTTAGTACAATCTTTTTCTGGTGAAGCAGTACCGGTAACTCCTTTACCGTAACCTGCCTGTACTAACGGTCCGGTTAATATTTCAATCATTAATGCAATAGCATATCCTTTAAATCCGCCGAATGGTAAAATTGATCCTCCGTCAAGTGCAGCTTCAGGGTCAGTGGTTGGATTTCCATTCTTGTCTAGAGCCCATCCTTCAGGTAAATCTAAACCTTTCCTTTTGGATTCGATGATTTTTCCACGTGCAGTCACTGATGTTGCCATATCTACAGTAATATATGTTTCAGAAGGAATTCCAATAGCTAATGGGTTAGTTCCAATCAATGATTCTTTTCCGCCTAATGGTGCGATTGCAGGGTCGGTATTTGCAATGACTATTCCAATCACGTTTTCTCTTAATGCTAAATCTGAATAAAATCCGGTTACGCCAAAGTGATTTGTATTGTGCACTCCTACACAACCAATACCTACTTCTTTTGCTTTTTTAATTGCAAGTTGCATGGCTTTATATGATACGGCTTGTCCAAATCCGCTGTTACCGTTAATTAATGCGATTGCAGGAGTTTCTTTTTCTATTGTGATATTTTCTTTTAAGTTTATTGTTCCTGCTTCAATGCTGATTAGATATTGTGGAAATCTGCCAAGTCCGTGTGATGTAAATCCTTTTAAATCAGCATCGATTGTAGCTTCAGCCACTAATTCACAGTCTTCATCGCTAGCCCCTAATTTCTTTAATATTTCCTTTACAAGAGCTATTTCATTATCTTTCATTATCTTCATGATGTTCCCCCTAGTATTCAATTGTTGTTCCTTCAAAAGCATTAACAACAATTTTTTCATCATCAGTTACTTTTCCAATTATTTGACATTCGCAGTATTCTTTTAAAGTATCCATAATCTTTTCAGCTTCGTTTTCTTCTGTAATTACAACAAAACCGATTCCCATATTGAATACTTTGTACATTTCTTTAATGTCTACATTTTGTTCATAAATCAATTTGAATATTTCTGGTGTTTCAGGCAAGTCAGTTATCTCATATCCTACGCCTTTTTTCAAACGTCTGAGGTTTGTAAATCCTCCACCAGTAATATGTGCCAATCCATTAATTTTATACTCTTTTTCAAATAATGCTACAATAGGTTTAACATATAATTCTGTTGGTCTGATTAATTCTTCACCAATTGTGCTTTCACCATTCGGCATTTTGTCATCAACACTAAATCCTGCATCATCAAACAGTGCTTTTCTAGCTAAGCTGTAACCGTTTGAATGGATACCGTTACTGTTAATACCAATTAAAACGTTTCCTGGTCGGATATCTTCTCCACTTATTATTTTATCGATATCTACAAATCCAATACCGGTACCTGCTAAATCAAAGTCTTTAATAATGCCTGGAAGTGATGCTGTTTCTCCTCCGATGATAGCTATCTTTGATTCATTTGCTCCTTTAACAAGACCTTCTGCAATTTCGGCCGCTCTTTGAGGGTCTGGTTTTTCAACAGCAAGATAGTCAACTAATGCTATTGGTTCAGCACCAACACATAAAATATCATTCACAACCATTGCAATACAGTCAATTCCAACAGTATCGTATTTATTCATCATTTCAGCTATTAAAATTTTACTTCCCACACCGTCAGTACTCATTGCAATAGCTTTATCTCCTAATTTTACTAAGGCAGCATAATGTCCGCTGTCAGTAATTATATCTCTACATTCTAATGTTGATTGAAGTTTAGCTGCAATTTCTGAAACAGTTTTTGCTTCTAAATCGATATCAACACCGGATTCTGAATAAGTAACCATATATTCACCCATTAGCATTTTTTTAATAATTTATCAATTAAATATTTGTTTCGATTAATATATATTTTTTATTAATGAATTCTTACACAATCTAAATTAATAGGAGTCCTTGTTTCAATTTTATAACTTCTATGAATTGATGAAGCTAAGTCAACTGCTTTTTTAGGGTCTCCATGACAAGTAATGACTTTTTCTGGTCTTGGATTAAGCCTTTTAACATATTCCATTAATTGTCTTCTGTTTGAGTGACCACTAAATCCATGGATGGTTTTAGTTTCCATATTGACATGGAATTCCTTGGTTCTTCCGTCATCATCTTCAAGAGGAACTTCTTTTCTTCCTTTCTGTATTCTTCTACCAAGTGAACCTTCAGACTGGTATCCTACAAAGATTAAAGTATTTCTTTCATCTTCACATAACCATTTGAAGTATTCGACAGAATTACCTCCAGTTAACATACCAGAAGTTGATAAAATGATTGCAGGGTCTGGACTTTCAACAATATCTTTTCTTTGATTGTAGTTTTGAACTTTTTTAAACATGTCTGAGACAAATGGATTTCTTCCCATATGGAATATTTGGTCTCTTAAATCTTTACTTAGGTACTCTGGTCTGGCTGTGTGTATTGCTGTAGCTTCCCATATCATACCGTCAATATAGATTGGCACTTCATCAATCATTCCATGTCTCATGTATTCTTCAAGCACTACCATAAGTTCCTGTGCTCTTCCCACTGCAAATACTGGAACTAATACTTTTCCGCCACGTTTTAAGGTTTTATAGATTGTTTTCATCATTTCTTTTTCAGCGGAGTTTCTTGATGGCTGAACGTCTTCTCTGCCACCATAAGTACTTTCCATAATGACAGTTTCGGCACGAGGGAATCTTATTGTTGCAGGTTCAAGTAATCTTGAAGGTTCATATTTAAAGTCTCCGGTGTATACAAGGTTATATGCACCGTCTCCAATGTGCATATGTGAAATTGCTGAACCCAGGATGTGTCCTGCATTATGCAATGTTAATCTGATGTCTGGAGAAATGTCAGTCACTTCACCATAATCTAGGGTGAGTGTATTTTTAATGGCCTTATGAATATCCTTTACATTAAAAGGCAAAGGATTTCCTTCTCTTTGAGCAATATCAATGTGATCCAATTGCAATAATGTTGTTAAATCTCTAGTAGGGGTTGTACAGTAAATTGGTCCTTCATATCCGTAATGATAAAGGTATGGTACAAAACCGCAGTGATCTAAGTGTGCATGAGAAATAATGACAGCATCCAATTCTTCAATTGAGAATTCTGGAGCAGTTAAGTAAGGAAATGCAGTCTTGTTGTCTGGTGCAGCTACATTAACACCACAATCTAATAAAACACGACTGTTTGGTGTTTGTAAAAGCATTGATGAACGCCCTACTTCTTTAAATCCGCCCATTGATGTTACTCTAGCCCAATCGTTAGGATATTTGCTTCCTTGGTGAATTTGACGTCCAAGTCTTTGTAATAATTTTTTCCTATCTTTACTACTGTTTTTTAATGTAGTTCTAATTTTACCGATAACATCAGAACTGATAGGTGGGGTTCTTAAAATTTTAGGAGCCCAACCTGTATTTTTAACAATATTTCTGGAGGTTGCTCCATATTTACCAATAACGAGTCCTGGTTTTTTAGCAGTAATTACAACTTCTCCAGTCACGGTATCAAAGTAAATATCAGTAATTTCAGCACCTTCAGGAACAATTTCATGAATTTTATTAATTGTGTCTTCAGGTTCGAGTAAAGCACTTTTGTCAGATCTGATAATTATTCTCTTTCTAAGCTCTTTTGCAAGTGATCTTACCAAATCACCATTTTCAGTAATAACTTGTGGATTTTTTGTATAAACTACTACTTCAGGTCCTTCAAATTCAACTTTTGAAACCTGTGTGTCTTTAGGTAGTTTAGCCAAAATCTCTTTTTTAATTTCATCTAAAATATCTGAAGTCATATAATCCCTTCAAAAAAAGTGTAGTGTATTATAATGGGTTGTGAAAAGCTTTTAGCTATAATCAGTTAAATTTCACAAACCATGTACACTTATTATATAAAAAATTAGTTAGTTTATGAAAAATTAGTTATTGCTTAAATTTTCTCTAGAATCTCATTAATTTTTTCATTATCTAACATTTCAAAGCCGTCTTTATCCACTTTAGCAACAAGATATCCGTTACCTGAATATGTGTCACGTTCAGCAGCAGCTCTTATAGCTCTTATAGCTATTTCAATTCCTTCGTCAGTTTTAAGGTCATTTCTGAATCTGTCTTCTAAAACACCGTATGCTACGATAGAACCAGATCCAGTTGATATATAAGTATCTTCAATCATACCACCAGCCGGGTCGAGTGAATATAGGGAAGGCTTATCTCCATCCATACCACCGAGTAATGTTTGAACATACATAGGTCCTGAACGTAATATGTTAGCAGTTAATGATGCGGCAGCTTTAACACTAATGGCATCGTTGTTTCTCATCTGATACAATGAAACTTCTGCTTCAATTATTTTCATTAAACTTTGTGCATCTCCAACGGAACCCGCTATGGTTGTTACGATGTGATCATCAATTTTAAATATTTTTTCTGCGACTTTGTGAGCTACTAAGTTACCCATACTAGCTCTTCTTTCGCTTGCAAATACAACACCGTCTTCACGAGTGATACCTACGGTAGTTGTACCTTCTAAAATTTTGTCATCCATTTAAAAACACCTCTATAAGTATTTAAAATATACTCTAGGTAATCAATAAAATATTTGTAAATTTTATTTAAAATCAGAATCAATATGTAGTTTAAACTAACAATTAAAATATTAGCTATCTAAGTATATAAACTTTTCTTTAAAATTTTCTTGTATGATGGTTCATGTTTAAGAAATTACTTTTTTAATTTCATTTTCTGATAGTCCGGTTATTTCAGAAATTGTTTTTAAGTCGCAATCCATGGAAATTAATCTATTTATGGTATTTTCAACTGTTAATTCCCCATCATTGAATAAATCTTCAATTATTTCGAGTTTTCCTTCAGTTTTTCCTTCTATCTTTCCTTCTATTTTTCCTTCTTTTATTCCTTCTATTTTTCCTTCAGTTTTTCCTGCATTATAATTTTCTTGGATTGCTTCAGTTACACAATCTACTTTCATCATTAAATCACCTTGTATTTTTTTTCTCATAGGATCCCCTTTAGTAAAGTACATATTTCCTAGCATTAGTGCTATCCCGTAGACAGATTCTTTTATTGTTCGTGTATTATAATCTATTTGGTTCATTAATGCTGCAGTTTCTTCAAACTGATGAATAATATTTTCTCGTCCTTGAACCATTATTGGTGTTAATGCTAGTTCGATTAATTCACTGTCGGTGAATTTTTCTTGTTTAATAATTTTTTGTTTAATATTACTTATAATTTCTCTTTCATCAATATTCAAAAGGGAGATTATGGGGAAAATAAAGGTATCCCAATCGTTTATTTTGTATTTTGCAAATTTTGAGTGTTCTGCTGTTGATATGACTGCAAAAATTATTTTTCTATTCTCAGGGTTTCTTTTAACATCAAAATTGGAAATATATGCTTTGAATCTTTTTTTGTCTTTTGTCCTAACTGGTGTACTTTGGAATTCTAGCATCAAAATAATGTCATTAATTCTTGCGATGAAATCAGGCCTATGTAAGGAGGGTTCTATTGCAATTTGTTCTTCTGTTAGTATTTCAATTTCTGAGTTTTCATCAATTTTCAAGTTTAAATCTGTTAAGATTATTTTAATGAATTCTTTTAAGTATTCATTCGAAATAAACTTGAATGTGTTGTCTTGTCCTTGAGTAATGTTATCACCTCTAATTCATTAATATTGTTTTTGAACTATTTAAATTAGTTTGTTTTTAATTATAACAATTTTTATCGCTTAAATCAATATTTACGACATAAGGAAATATTTATTTCACAGGACAATATTTATCACTTGGAACAATTTTTTCCTCTTGAGACAATTTTTAAATATAATTCAATCCATATATATTTTTCAATGAAATATAAAAAAATCGGAGATATTTTAATTTTAAATGATAATCCTGGAAATTTAAATGAATTGGCTAGGAAACATAATGTAAAGACTATAATGCAGATAGACCATATCCAAGGAACAAAAAGGGAACCTGTCTATAATGTTTTATATGGCAGTGAAACGGAAACGATTAATCGGGAAAACAAATGCTTGTTTAAACTTGATTTATCAAAGGTAATGTGGTCAAAAGGCAATGTCAACGAACGCTTGCGAATTGCTAAATTGGTTGAAGATGAGGAAACTGTTTTGGACATGTTTGCAGGTATCGGTTATTTTTCCGTTCCTATTGGTGTTCATTCAAATGCAAAGGAAGTGATTTCCATTGAAATCAATCCTAATTCTTATTATTATTTATGTGAAAATATTAAATTGAATAAATGTGATAATATAACTCCTGTTTTGGGGGACTGTTTGGTTGAAACCCCTAATTTTAAAGCGGACCGTATTTTAATGGGTTATGTTAAAACCACCCATCACTATCTAAAAGTCGCCATTAACAGTTTGAATAAAGGGGGAATAATCCATTATCATGAAACTGTTCCCGAAAAGTTAATGGAAACAAGGCCTATTTTACGCATAAGGCAGGCTGCAGGCGATAGGCAAGTGGAATTGTTAAAAATAAATAAGATTAAAAAATATTCTCCTGGTGTATGGCATGTTGTCATTGATGCTTTAATAGATTAAGTGTCTTTTCCAGTAACTTTTCATTCAGCCATTCATCATTTACGTATTTTTCATAAACGCATAATCTTTCTGTTAACTCAAAGCCTGCATCAACAGTCAATTCATTTAAAACGTCTAATGTCGGCCATGGAGAAGTTGGATTAACATAATCAACGCTTACGGGAGATACTCCGCCCCAATCATCAGCTCCACATAATAAAAATACCTGAGCAGTATCAAAATTTAAGTTAGGTGGAACTTGAATACTGACGTCGGTATCACAGAACAATAATGTTGCAGCGCTTACGGTACGAATCATGTCTAAAAGGCTTGGCTCAGGTGAGTCTTTCATTTCAATATTGGGCGTTGACGTAAAGTTTTGTATGATTATTTCCTGAATATGGCCGTATTTGTCATAAATTTCACGGATATCAAACAATGATTCGACGATTTCTTCTTTTGTCTCGCCAATGCCTATTAAAATGCCTGTTGTGTATGGTATTTTCAATTTTCCTGCATTGGATATTGTTTCAAGTCTTAATGCAGGATCTTTTCCAGGACTCTTTTTATGTGCCGGAAGCTCCATCAACCTTTTTGATGAATTTTCAAGCATAAGTCCCATGGATACATTGACTTCTTTTAGTTTTTTCAATGCATCATATGAAAAGTTTCCTCCATTTGTGTGGGGCAGTAAGTTGGTTTCATTCAGCGTCATCTGGCAAATGTCAACAATATAGTCAATCATATTGTCATAGCCAAATGTATTCAATCTTTTTAAAACCACTTCCTCTTCATCGGCATCTTCACCAAAAGTAAATAATGCTTCCTTACATCCCTTTTCTTCAGCTATTTTCAATTCTTCCAAAACTTCTTCTTTAGTTTTTAAAATAATGGCGTTTTTATCTGTAGGATTTTTTTTAAAATTACAGTATCCGCAATCATTTCTACAGATTTCAGTTAATGGGATAAAGATATTTTTAGAATAAGTAATGAGATTATTCTTTCGATATTGTCCTGCCTCTGCCATATATTTTAGTATATCTTGACCCTTTGCATTCAATACTGAAAGAATATCTTCTTTGGAATATTTTATCATTTTTTCTCTTCTTTTTCGGAAACAGTCACTTCAACATATAGTGGTGGAATTTCGTTTTTATCTTCCCATATTGCGATAATGACATCAAAACCGGGGAGTTCAAAAACTTTATAAACAACTACAAGCCCCATTGATTCCAGTTCTTCCTTCACTCTGGAAAAACCTCTATTATCAACATTTACAGTTGTCAATTCGCTTTCTTTTATATGTTTGTCTCCAGATTTTAAAATTTCTTGGATTTTATCGGAATTTGCTGGAACTTCAGTACCGCCAAGCTCTTTTCCAATTTCTAAAACCTTATCTTCCATTTCAGCAATTGGTATGATTTTTCTTGAGCGGCTTCTTACTATTAATATTTTATCGTTATCGATAGCTGGGCGTGATCCTTTAAAGGAATCAAAAAAGCCCATTACACTTCCTGCTATTTCGTATTTTCTTTGCATTACATCAAGTCCTTACAAGTTCAACTCTTCTTTTAATTCGCCCATTGTTGTTACTTTTTCTGCAAATGCGTTATGTCTGTGTATACTTTCTTGATTTTCTTGGCGTGAAGTAATTAATGTGTCGTCAGGTAAATCTGAGTATTTGTCTGCAATCATTTCCATCATGTTTCTAACACAGTCTTCAACGAAAACAGGATTTTTGTGTGCATTCATTACAGTTGCATTTTCATCAGGTCTTTTGAGGAGTTCACATACTGGAGATGACATTGATTTTTCAATAATTTCAATTATGTCTTCTCCTTTAACTTCCCATCCTTCAGGCACTTCAATTAATAATGTTCCCACTCCTCTTTGGTTGTGTGATGCAAATGTTACTGTATCAAGTACCTTTTGTGTGGTTTCTTCATCTAAAAATTCCAATAATTTATTTTTATCGGATTCTCTTACAGATTCCTGTGCACATGGACAAACTGTCATTCCAATCAATTCTGCACCGATACTTTTTCTAATTTCAACGTTGCCTTCATCATCTCTTAAACCAACGGCTTTTGCCTTAAGGTTCGCCATTTCCTGAGTTTCATGTTTGGTAACTGGAGACTCGCGCATGAACATGTAATCGGTAGTCATGGAAATTTCAACACGTTTTGCGTATTCGTGTTTGTCCATCATTTTTTCAACAATCTTAGCACATAATGATTCTACTCCAACGTTATTGTCTTTTGATACACTGTCTAAAACTTCACTGATTGCTTCAGGGTTTCTTGACATATGGACTCCTTTTTGATTAAAAGGCAAATCTACAAATGCATCAAATGTTGGTAATAGAATTATCGGCCTTTTATTATGTCTTTTAAGTTGCAAAAGTTTTTTAACACCTGTTACTCCTACTCTGGTTAATTTTATAGGAATATTTGGTGTGTCATCTTGCGTATCCGGTAAACAAATTGCCAATTTTATAACCTCTAATAATATTTAATACTATAACTTTTAGTTCTTAACATATTTAAACATGTTAGTTTATATATAAAAAATAGTTTTATTTTTCCAATAAAATTGTTATTTTTTTAAAATTTTTAGAAAAAATAGTTTAAATGTTTTGATTTTTTAAATACTTATATTTAATTCTACAAGCAATTTTCAAATAAAAATAAGTGTACAGTAGTATTAACTACTGTATTTATAAAATATTGGATGAACCCATATCTTCTTTAATTACATCAAGAACGGTTTGTGTGTATGTTCTTTCTATAATTGGGTCTTTCAATAATTCTTTAATAAAAGTGTTTAATTCATTAGTGTTTCTGAATTTAGCTATTAAAAATGCATCATACTCTCCAGTAACATCGTATATTCCTACAACATTTTTATTGAAGAAAGTTTTTTCTTCCCAGTTTTTGAGTTTTCCGCCTTTAACTCTCACTCCAATAATTGTTGTTAAAACGAAACCCAATTTTTCATGATCAATCACTGGTGAAAATTTCTTTATGACTCCAGTTTTAACCATTTTGTCAATACGGTTGTGGATAGTTCCAACAGATACATCTAAATCTCTGGATATTTGTCTGTAAGATGTTCTAACATCTTTGTTGATGATTTTCAATATTTTAACATCGGTATCATCTAGTTTTACTATGTTATCTTTTTCCTTAACCATTAGTTATACCCTCCGTTGTATATATATTTTATAATATAATTTTATACTATAATATTATTTAAAGATTATGTATTTTTTTTAGTTATTTTAATGGTTTTTACTAGAATATTTTAATGTAATATAAATTTGATGGATTCATATGGCGATTTCATTGTTATGTTATATCATGTTTAGATATTAATTTATTTTGTTATCTATTATCTAACTTTAATAAAATATTTCTTATTTCATCTATTGGTGCATCTGTTTTTATGGCAGTTGGGCTAAAATGTGTTTTTTCAGCTTCAAAACCATTGTTTCTTATTTCATCAAAAATCAAATCTAATTTTGGGGCACTGATTTTCAAATATCTGCATATGGAGTGCACATCATAAAAAGTAGCTGGACTTTCGGATTCGATTAAACATGCATTCAACAATTTCAACAATTGCTTTTCACTATTCAGTTTTTTATTTTCCGCCTCATCAATCATTTTTGATATAAATTCTTTATTCTGAATATCTCCCAACCATAATGGCCCTGCCTGAATTAGCTTTTCACCGCATTCTGGACAGATGTCTGGTGTAGAGGTTGCCAATCCTTTATTGCACTGTCTGTACATGCATTCTTTGCAGTGGCTAATGTAACCGATATTTTTTAATGATTTATCGCTTTTTTTCAATCCTTTTTTAACTTTCAGGTATAGTCTCATGTAATGTTCGGTACTGTGTGATAATAAAACTTCAATACATTTTCCGTGTTTTGATAATGTTAACGCACAAAAACCTGCAAGGATTCTGATACCTGTTTCATGGCAATATTCGCTTTTATATGGTTTGGAATTGTATTTGCGAATGCATGGTTCTTTATAAGTTCCGCATAATGCAGAAGTGTCTGTTGCAGTAACGCACAATAATGATTCTCTTCCGGCACAATAACCTGCGGAATCCAAAAAGGGTGAAGGAGTTCCAAAAGGATCTATATCAATAACATCAAATTTTCCACGGTTTAATCTTAAAAACATGCTTGCGTCATGATTGTGTATTGAAATATCATCAAGATTATTCAATTCAACATTATGTTTTTCAAATTCATTGGCAAGTTCACTAATGTCGTTGATTGATACATGTCCGACTCCATCAATCTCATTTTTATAACGGACACCTCTTATTCCACTTCCTCCAAACAAATCACATATGTCGATGTCTCTTTCCTGTTCTTTCTGATATGTCTGAAGAGCCAGAATTGAAATATCTCTATTAAGCTCCATATGTGGGTTGTAAAAAACAGGAGCATCTGATGAAACTTTTTCATATTCGGGGAATTCTATTTTTGTTGTGCCCTCTTCAACTGTTTTAAGTTTATAATCATCCAAGTTAATCACTTTTAATTTTACTTATCTAATATTTTAAATATTATTAAATTTAAATATTAGTATAGTTTGTAAAGGTGATATTGTGTCAGAAATTAAAGTTCCCATAGCAAAACCGATAATCGGACAGGAAGAAATTGATAATGTAGTTGAGGTTTTGAAATCTGGAATGATTGCTCAAGGACCAAAAGTTTCAGAATTTGAAAAAGAATTTGCATCATGGGTTGATGCAGATTATGGTGTTGCAACCAACTCAGGTACTGCAGCATTGCATGTGGCATTGCTTGCCTGTGGAATTGGTGCTGGTGATGAAGTGATTACAACTCCGTTTACTTTTATCGCTAGTGGAAATTCAATCGTTTATACTGGAGCAAAGCCAGTATTTGCAGATATTGATTTAAAAACTTTTACTCTAGATCCAAGTTATATCGAATCATTGATAACCGATAAAACAAAAGCAATAATGCCTGTACAGCTTTATGGTCAATCTGCTGATATGGATGCGATTTGCGATATTGCTGAAGACCATGATTTGCTTGTAATTGAAGATGCAGCTCAAGCTCATGGAGCTACTTATAATGGTAAGAAAGTAGGTAGCTTAGGTGACATGGCCTGTTTCAGTTTTTATCCAACCAAAAACATGACAACTTCTGAAGGAGGTATGATTACCACCAATAACGAAGATTTAGTCACGGAAGCAAATATCTTTAGAGCCCACGGATCACGTGTAAAATACCATCATGACGATATTGGTTATAACTTCAGGATGACTGATATTTCAGCAGCAATTGGTCTTGCACAATTAAATGTAATCGATGAATTCAATAAGAAAAGAAATGAAAATGCCGCTTATTTAAATGAAGGTTTATCTGATATTGACGGAGTCATCACTCCTTATGCGCGGGAAGGTTCAATGCATGTATATCACCAATACACAATACGCGTTGAAAAAGGAAATCGTGATGATTGGATTGATATTCTAACTGAAAACGGAATCGGAACCGGTGTTCACTATCCAATACCATTATATAATCAGCCTATTTATCAGAAATTAGGATTTGCTGGGGACTGTCCAAATGCTGAACTTGCAGCCAGCAGCGTCATTTCATTACCGGTTCACCCGTCATTAACAAATGATGATTTGGACTTGGTAATAGAAGCTGTTAAAAAAGCTTCCGAAAAAATAGCTTAAAAGTCATTATTTAAATGACTTTTATTTTAAAATTTTTTTTACTGTTTCTATTTTTGCATCCAAAGTTCTATTTTCTACATCTCGTCTGTCATCGACTTTAATAACCGTGTATACTCTGCCAACACCAACTTCAAAGACTGCTTCCTGAGCTTTAGCTATGACATCATATAATTCTTTTAAGTTATCAGCTTCAATTTGTGTTCCCATCCCAGTCAATTCAAATTTAAGGCCGGAATCTTTAACCACTTGCACAGCAGCAGTTACATAGTTCCTGCATTCTGTTGAATCACATCCGACAGGCAATATTGCAAAATCACAAGTTATCATATTAAACACCAAAAAGTTATTTATTAATTTAATCATAAATCATTTGTTATGGCAAAATTGGATAAGGATGAATTTAATGAAATGATTTTTGCAAGAATCAATAATCTGATTTCTGATTATAATTTAATTAAGGAAAACGAATTAATTGCTGTTGCTTTATCTGGAGGAAAAGACAGTGTTTTAACATTGCATGCCTTAAAAAGATATCAGGATATTTTGGATTTCGATTTGGTGGCTATCAGTGTTGATGAAGGAATTGAGGGTTACAGGTCTCACGGTATTGATGCGGCCATTAACAATGCAAAGGATTTGGGCATCAAACTGATTCAAAAGTCATTTCTTGAAGAGGAAGGTTTCGCCCTGGATGATATCTATTCCAATTTTAAAAGCGCATGCATTCCATGTGGAGTTTTTAGGAGAAATATTTTAAATAAGACTGCCTATGAAGTGGGTGCTGATAAAATTGCTACGGGACATAATCTTGATGATGAAATCCAATCTTTTTTAATGAGTTTTGCACGTGGCGATACCATTAAATTTTCCAAATTCGGCCCCGAACTTGATGTGATTCATCCAAAACTGGTTCCAAGAATAAAGCCCTTGTGGAACACTCCCGAAAAGGATGTGGGGTTATGGACGGTTTTAAATAATATTGATATTCATCTGGAAGAGTGCCCTTACTCTCATTTGTCTTTACGGGCTAAAATTAAGGGATTTTTAAATGAAAATGAAGATGTGTATCCTGGTTTGAAAAATAATATTATGGGGTCTTTTCAAAAGATTTTAACTTTTGAAAATGACATTTTCACAAATTTAAACGAATGTGAACTTTGCGGCGAGCCCACATCATCCAATATCTGTAAGGCATGTGAGATAAAACAGTCAGTTTCTCAAGATTGCGAAAGCCATGTATGCGACAAATAATGCTACAAGTACAAATCCTTCTTTTTTATCATATTTGTCTTGTGTTTTACCGAAGATAAAGAACAGTATTGTAACACCAAACATTAAAACAATATCTACCAGCATATTGGGGTTTATTGCAATTGGGCTTATTGCACTGCTTGCACCAAGAACCAGTGAAATATTAAAGATATTTGATCCTATCACATTACCTATGATTAACTGATTTTCATCTTTCTTTAAAGCGGTAAGTGACGTTGCAAGTTCTGGTAAAGAGGTACCCATCGCTACAATGGTTAAACCTACCAATGTTTCACTCATTCCAAATGCCATTGCTATATATGATGCGCTGTCAACAACGAAATCCGCACCGATTATGATTCCTGCAACACCGCAGACAATATAAATAATACTTCTTAAAAGACTCATCTTAGGTTTTTCAACAATCTGTGATTCTTTTGATTTTCTAGCATTATAAACAAGATATGTGACATAAGCAATGATTAAAATAAGTAAAATAATTCCTTCAATTCTGGAAATGTTCCATCCAAGTAGGATAAATGCGGTTAAAATTCCTGTGAGGATAACTAAAAACGGCAAGTCTAGATTTAGAACTTCCCGGCCAATTTTAAGTTCATTTAAAAGAGCACACAAACCAATAATCAGCAGCATATTGAATAAGTTACTTCCAATAACGTTACTTAAAGCTAAAGCATTGCTGCCGGATAATGATGATGTTATTGAAACTGCTGCCTCTGGAGCACTTGTACCGAAAGCAACAATGGTAAGGCCGACAATCAATGTTGGAATCTTTAATATGGATGCTACACTGCTGGCTCCGTCAACAAAAAAGTCTGATCCTTTAATTAATAATACAAAACCAATAATCAATAATGCGAATTGTATGCCAATGCTAATGAAATCCATTTAATCTTCCTCTTCAGCAACAATATAATCTTCACCTAAATCAGTTACAAGAATTTTGTCGATTTGATGACCATCCAAATCAACAATTTCAAAACAGAATCTTTCCCATTGATATTTATCGTTAACGTCAGGTAAAGTACCGCTAATGCTTAAAATAAAACCTGCAATGGTTGTAAAACCATCTTCTTCTTCATCGGGAAATGATTCGTCAATATCGAATAATTCTTTAAAGTTATCAATTCCGAATCTGCCGTCAATCAACCATGTGCCGTCATCCCTTTGGGTAGCTTCAGGTTCATCGTCTTCGTCAATGCCTGGAATGTCTCCGACAATTCCTTCCAATAAATCGTTTAAAGTAATTAATCCTTCAACACTGCCGAATTCATCAACAACTAGTGACATGTGAACATATTCTTGATTTTCTTTAAATTCCTTTAAAAGCTCTAATGTTTCCAGATTTTCAGAAACAATCAACGGCTCTTTGATAATTTTATTGATATCAAAATCAGTATCACTGAACATTAATGAAAGAATGTCTTTTGCCTGAACGACTCCCATAAAATCATCCAATTCTCCACTGGCTATTGGAAATATTGATCTTTTACTTTCAATGATTTTCACTTTGTTGATTTCTTTGGAATCTTCAAGGTCAATCCAGATAATCTCATTTCTAGGTGTCATTATTGATTCGACTTTCTGGTCGTCTAATTTAAAGACCCTTTTAATAATGTTTTCTTCCTCTTGTTCTATTGTTCCGTCTTCTATTCCTTCCTTAATCATCAATTCGATTTCTTCTTCAGTAACAAGATTGTCGTTTCTGTTTTCTATTCTTAATATCCATAAAAGAAAACTGCTTGATTTTGCAAGAATAAAACTGACAGGCTTTGAAATCTTGGAAAGAACAACCATGCTTTTTGCAACTTTTAGAGAAACCTTTTCAGGGTCATTTAAAGCAATAACCTTTGGAACGATTTCCCCAACAACCAATGTTAAATAAGTGGTGACAACAACAACGATTATAACGCTTATCGGTTCGTTGTATGGAACAAATGAAATCAGTTTGGAAAGAGGTTCGGCAAGAGTTACTCCACCAAAAGCCCCTGTTAAAACACCAATGAGTGAAATTCCAATTTGCACCGTTGATAAAAATTCATTAGGATCTTCTAATAAATCAAAAACTATTTGTGCATTTTCATTTCCTTCTTCTAAATATTTCTGCATTTTTGCTTTTCTAATCGACACAACAGCAAGTTCCGCCATTGATAGATATCCCGTAAGGACGATTAAAATTAATATAATAATTATTTCAAGTATTCCACCAGTCATTTCTAACAGACCTTAATTCATAAATCACTAGCCAGTATAAATCCTGTGTTTCCATATATTTCGTCTTGCATTTCCTGTACTGCATATGAGGCTTCTTCTCTTGTATTTACTTTTTTAAATATTCTGCGACCTTTAACTTTAATCGTTTTTCCACATACACATTTTCTTGTGGCAACGCCTTCTTTTGCATATAAAACTCTTCCACAATCGCAACGAAATATAAGGTACATAGTGAATTTCCATAAAATTTAGATTATATATCATTTGTTTTTTTAAAAGTATAAAAAACTTTTTGTTGATGTCATACATTAACCGATTAAATTTGCTTTCAAATCTATGTTAAAGATTCTATCCACCAAATATCTGCATGAATAGTGGAATGAAAACCTGTGAAGGCAATATTACTAAAGTAGCTATGCTGACTGCAAGATTTGTTCCAATGACAACCAATAATATTCTAAAGATGTTATTGTGCCATAAATCTTTAAAACTTTCAATGTGAGCCAAATTTTTAATGTCACTTTGTCTTACTTTTCTATATTTGGCTTCAGTTAAACCTGAAAACCATCCTGCAGCAAGCAATGGATGAATAATTGTTAATGGAGCAACAACTCCACCCACAATTGCAGATTGAATTTTGGATCCGGATAATATTGATCCTAAAAATCCCATAACCATACTGATTACAATAAATTCGTAAATGTTATAAGTAATATTTATCCCATTAAAAAAAGCCAGAAAAAATATCACAACAAATAAAATAGGAATTAATGCGAGTATTACTTTAGACCCGGATATTCCTTTTTTGTCTACCACTTTGTTCAATTCTTCAAGCGGAGGGATAGTTTCCGGATTATCCAGGTATCTGTTTATTCCTGGCTGGTGTCCTGCACCAACAACGGCAATAACTCTGTCTTCAGGGATTCTTAAAATGCTTCCTGCAAGAAAAGCATCCCTTTCATGAACCAAAACTTCATATATGTCAGGTGCTTCATCCTTAAACATTTCAAGCAAATCATCAAGCTTTTCAGGATTTTTTAACTCTTCAATATCGATTTCTTCGTCATCGGTATCTGAAGCTATTACTGCATATAGGAATTTGATTTTATCGATGAAAGACATTCTGTTTAATGCGCGCTCCAATGTTGTATTGATGTCACGGTCAATCAAAGCTATCGGTATTCCTAAATCTTCAGCTGCTTCTATTGCACCGACCATTTCTGAACCAGGGGCAACATCCACTTCAGCACCGATTTTTGATTGGAAATAACTCAGTACTGTTGTGACTAAAAAGAGTCCTACTTTATTTTCTTTTATGATTTTTGTAACGGAAATGGAGTCATCCTCTTCTATTCCCATCATTGATTTTTTAAGCTTTGTGTATCTTCCAAAATCAAGCTCGATAGCCACTCTGTCCGGTTGTATCTCATAAATCTTATCTTTTACTTCATCTACACTTTCTGAAGATACATGGGCTGTACCAATAATTGTTAAACATTCACGCTTCATTAAAAAACACTCATCTAATAAAATATTCTATAATAATTATATTAATTACATTTATTTAAAGTTAATCTTATTTATTTTTTTTCCATCATATTTTCCAACATTTTTTGTGGAATTCTTGCATAAGCTGAATTCAATGTCTTTTTCATATCCGAGACTTTTCAATTTATTTCCGGATGTTGATTCATAAAACGCTTTTTTTACAGCATCAAAGTCTCTGCTTGCAAGAATTGCAGATTTTGCATATTCGCTGATTTCGCAGTCGCTGCATTTTTCAGATATCTGATAGATTATTTCTCCGGCCGCCAGAAAATCTTCTATTGCAAATTTTCCCCAGACTCCTGCCATGACAAGATCTAAATGACTTTCGCCAAGTTCAACACTGGCATCTGCCACTGCGTTTGCATTATTTAAACATCCTATTAACACCTTTGAGTTCATCTTTTCAAGGATTCTCGTGCCGTTACTTGTGGTCAATATCAATGTTTTTGAATCACTATCAAAGTCTTTTATGGCATTCGGTGAGTTTCCAATGTCGAAGCCTTCAACTTTGGCGCCTTTGCGTTCTCCTGCAATAACTCCTCCAGTTTCACTTTTTAGTTTGAAAGCTTCTTCCGGCGTAAAGCATGGAATTATTTCTTCAAATTTATTTAATGCAGAGGTTATTGTAGTGCTTGCCCTTAAAACGTCAACCATTATCGAAACGTCACTGCTTTTAGTTTCTTCAAAACTCAATGTTACCTTCATAGTTTAGTATATATTGATGCGCTTTATATAATATTATACTATGAGAATCGTTACGACACCCATGTGTGAAGAAGTTGTAAAACTTGCAGGAATAAAAGATTATAAAGTCAATAAGAATCCGGATTTGGAAGAAGGAGACTTGGCAATTCTGCTTTCTGAAAGTAAGGTTAAAATGGATTCGCTAGCCATTAAATTGAACACACCTAAACAACTTTTTGAAAGTATCCGTAAAGTTTCAAAGTTAACTGACCATGAATTGTCTGGAGATGAAATTTTGGAGTTTTTCAATGGCTATGATTATTGTATGAAATATTTAACTAATCATGATAATTCTCAGGTCAAAGTCAAAGTCATATCCAAATTCTTAACCGATATTGCAGAAAATATCGGTTTTGAAATAAATGATGAAAATTATGATTATGTTATCTATCCGGATTATTTAAAGGATAATGTTGAAAACGAGAGCGTCATGTTGGTAGAAATTCCATCACACGGTTTTGCTTCCAAAAATCCTTTTGAAAGAATCGAGAAAAGATATGCAATTTTGGAAAAATTAATATTTGATTAAGATAAAAAATTATTATTAATATAGACTTATGTGGGAGAATTAAAATGTATGAAACATTAACATTTACGGGTGGAGTTCACAGAAGTGATGAAGTCAGGGAACTGATTGAAGATTTGGGAGGTTTCATTCTTCAAGATAATGTTTTACAAATGGAATTGGTATTGAGCATGGCCGTTCCGTTAAATGATGTTCCTAAAATCGAAGAGAAATCTAAAGAATTATTAGCAAAACTTAGCGTAGCACCAATGGCAGGCTCTGAGATAGCTATTGTATCACCTACACTTGCAAGACACCACTTGCCTCACTCCGCATGTGATATTTCTGAATATTTGCGTGAATATGGTGCAAAGGACAATATGATTGGCCTTGCAAGAGGAGACGGCAAAGGAACTTCAGGCATTTCTGAAGAGGAAAAGCAATTGATTGAAGAACATGATATTGCTATTTTTGCCCTTGGAAGCTTTGAAAATTGTATTAAAGAAAAATCCTTTTTATATGATGATTTGGATATTCCTGTAATCGTAACTGGGGCACCGGACATTCCTATAGAAGAACTTCCTGGGGCTGACGCTTATGTCGGTGATTTGGGAAGAATACCAAGAAGATTAAGAAGGGGTCCGGATATCAGGGCATTGGACAAGTTAGTTGAGACTGTTGAAGAAATTTTAAACAATAAAAAACGTGAAATGACTTTAGACCCACCTTTAGTACCTTCAATAGTTGTTAAAAATGCAATTGAAAATCAAATTCCAGAAATAAAAGATGCTATTTCTCCCGCACCGGTTACTTCTCAGCTGGATGGTGTTCGTGTAAAAATAAATTATGACAAATACCATGAACTGATTGAAGATATTGTAATTGACGGCAAGAAATTATCAGAAATTGCAGATATTAAAAAATCTAAAATGTATGATTATATTTTAGTTAAAATCAATAGTCAAAGTTCTCTTATTGAGGACTAAAACTCTTTTTTTTTAAATTAATCTCATTCCAAAGAAGTTGATTGCATCCACCAGGTCATTGAAGTCTTCTAATTCTCGCTCAATAACATTTTCATCCGTTAGATCAATACTTAACTCGCCGTCTACTGTTAATGTGTCTGGGCCACGCCCTACAATGCGTTCGATTCCGTCGGCACTCAAAATTCTCTCAGCATCCAATATGTGAACAAATGATCTGCCGGGCAATATCACTGCCTGTTTGATTTCACTTAAATCAAGAGCTTCCAAATCCTCTTTTGTAATGAGGCAAGCTATTTCTTTTTCGACAGCCACAACATTAACGCTGTCAACTTCAAGTTTATCAAAGATGTTTTGTATGTATGGTGCAGCTATTTTTGATGTGATTATTGTTGCTTCGCCGGTTACCGGTTTGATGAATTGTAAAAATATTTCATTTTCATCTTTGGCTATTGCAAAAGGTCCTCCGGTTTCGGGATCACATAATGGTGTTCCGGTAATTCTGAAATTATATTCGCTGTTTAAATCTTTTACCAGTTGTGCAAATTCTTCAACAGGCTGGGATTCGTGGTCTTTTAAAATAGGTTCATTTCCCAAAATCAGTCCTTCATTGAATGTGTTTGCAAATCTCATCAATATAAATCCTTTTGCACCCCAATCCTCCAAATCGTTGCAGGTTTGCCTTAATATATCTCCATCATTAACGCCAGGTATAATTACGCTTGCACCTGTCAGTTTGATATTTTCACAAAATATTTTGCATGCATCTAAAGCTTCTTTCGGATGTTTGTCTTTAACCCATTGTGTTCTAAGTTCGGGGTCTGTTGAAAAAACAGTAAATGTGGCTTCTTCAACCCCGTTGTTAATCAATCTATTGGCTATATCGCTATCGCTTATTCCTTTACCGCAGCTGTATCCTAGGTGTGATTTTATTGAAAACTGATTTAGCTGTGCGGTCAGTGACTCTAGGTGTGGATAACAGCTAATGTCTCCTCCACCGCTGATGTCGGCTATTATCTCGCCCATCCCTCTATTCATCATTATTGCCGTTTGAACATTATTCATGACTTCAAATGGGTTTTTAAATTCGCTTTGTGCATCAGCCACTCCTTTTGAACATCTCTCACATCCAATTTTGTTTGGAAGACAATGTGCACAGCCAAAAACTTTAATGTCTTTTACCTTTCTGAAGTAACAGTATTTGCAAAAACCGTTACAATCTTTCCCCGGTATTCCTCCAACGTCTGCTACTACATGCATGATTTTAAATTTTGTGTTTAGTATTATATAAATAGATTGTCATTTGAAAGTATTAAAAAAGTATTATTTATTACAAAAAATTTAAAAAGTAATAATTTCTTAAATTCATTGGTTTAATTTAATTCATTTAATTTTAAATTTAAAATTATATTTTTTTGATATTTATGGGGTTTAAATAATTTGAATTAAAATTTAACTTTTATTTTATTTTTAATGTATTTTAATTTATTTTTAAAAGTATTACTTTTAGGTCCTTTTTTCTTAAACTCATTTTATCATATTATTCTTTATAAACTTTTCTAAAAATTTCTAGGGGTAATCTTTATATTATATCTTAATTAAAGATAAATTTGTATACCATATGGCTGGCTATTGCAAAGACTTGCTTTGTAGCTCAACTCAATTTGGTGAAAAATTTCGCCATTGAGAGTGGTATATTAGTTAAACTCTATTTATTTAGGAGGGAAAAAATGGCAAAGTTTGATGATAAAATCGATTTATTCGATGATAGAGGCAATGAAATTGCATCTGACGTACCAATCGAAGCTATCAGTCCGTTAAGAAACCCAGCAATTCAAAGCATCGTAAAAGGTGTTAAAAGAACTGTTGCAGTAAACTTAGAAGGACTCGAAAAATCTGTTAAAACCGCATCTGTTGGTGGGGACAAATCCAGAATTTTAGGAAGAGAATTAGATCTCGATATCGTTGCAAACGCAGAAGCAATCGCAGACAAAATGAAAGATATTATTCAAGTTGCTGAAGGCGACGATACTGTTGTAACACCTATTTCTGGAGGAAAAAGGTTATTAGTACAAGTACCAACCAAAAGAATTGATGTTGGTGCAGAATACTCTGCAGCTCCATTATCTTCCGCAGCTGCTTTAGTACAATCTGTTATTGACATTTGTGATGTAGACATTTACGATGCAAACTTCGTAAAAGCTGCAGTATTAGGTAGATACCCACAATCTGTAGATTACAAAGGTTCTAACATTGCAACCATGTTAGACATTCCACAAAAACTCGAAGGTGCAGGTTACGGTTTAAGAAATGTAAAAGCAAACGACTTCGCTGCTGCTACATTGAAAAACACTTTCCAAGCTACTGCTTTAGCTGCAATTTTCGAACAAACTGCTATGTTTGAAATGGCTGATGCATTAGGTGCATTTGAAAGATTACACTTATTAGGTTTAGCCTACCAAGGTTTAAATGCTGATAACATGGTATATGACTTAGTAAAAGAAAACGGTGCAGAAGGTACTGTCGGTAGTGTAGTACAAGGAACTATCGCTCGTGCAGAAGCTGATGGCGTAATTGCTCCTCAAAAAGAATTAACCGATTTCGCTATTTACAACACTGATGACGCAGCTAAATGGAACGCATATGCTGCTGCTGGTGCTGTAGCTGCAACTATGGTTAACGTCGGTGCAGCTCGTGCTGCTCAAGGTATTCCATCTACTTTATTATACTTCAACGACAACCTTGAATTCGCAACTGGTTTACCTGGTCTTGACTACGGTAGAGCAGAAGGTGTAGCTGTAGGATTCTCATTCTTCTCTCACTCCATTTACGGTGGTGGAGGTCCTGGTTTATTCAACGGTAACCACGTTGTAACCAGACACAGTAAAGGATTCTGTATCCCTTGTGTAGCTGCTGCTATGTCCTTAGATGCAGGAACACAACTCTTTTCACCAGAAGCAACTTCTGGTTTAATTAAGGAAGTATACAGTCAAATTGATGAATTCAGAGAACCTATTGTCGCAGTCGCAGAAGCTGCTGAAGAAATTAAAGGTGACATCTAATTAATTTGAATAAATCTAATTTTGAAGGTTAAATCATGGATATTGAGATATTTCCTCATAGGGTTCTTGGAAGTGACACTACTGAAAAGTTGTTAAACGACTTGGAATCTCTTGAAGATGTAAGAAGGACTGTTATTCATGGTCCTAGATTTCCAAAGGGCGAAGCAACTCTACCTCCAAAATATAGGGAACGTAGGGTGATTACTGTCAATGGTGAAGATGTTGTTTTACAAGTTAAAACAGCCAGAATATTCCTTGAAATATCAATGGAATCCACAATTGATAAAGTCGAAGAAATCTGTGAAAAACATATTCCATATGGATTTGATATTAATCAAGACAGATCAAATTATATCAGAAAACAAAAAACTGTTACTGATAAGATTAAATATGGTAAAAAGGAAATTCCTGACGAACTGATAGGAATGACTGATCAATATTCAAAATTTGACGATCATGTGAATATTATTAAAAAGGATAACTAGATTAATATGATAGGACGTTGTACTCACGTAGTGGATTGTAGGGAAACAAGCGGTATGGGTAAAGGCGGAAGTCTTGCTCAAAGAGGCACTTTTGCAGAATGCGGTACTGATGTATGTGCTGTTGCAATGTCTCCTGGACGTAGACACATTACTAAACCTGTTTGTGAAATTACTTTCGGTTTACGTGAAGCAAATGTTTTAACTAGTACAATGGTTTTAAATGCTGGTGCGGGTGTTCCTCATGATGCTCCTGCTGCAGGAGGTACTTTATTTGGACTCACTGATAAAGAAGTCGAACAAATGAGTAATTTTAAAATACTTGTTATTCACTTAGGAGGAGTTGCAAATCATTTAATATACAAAGCAAGATTAATTCTAAGGAACGTAAATAAACATGCTATTATTATATGCGAATCACCAGTTGACCATGAAGATTTTGCTAAAATTGGAGTAAAAACTTCTAAAGTCATGCCAAAAGATGATGAAATTAAAACTCAAGGGACTATCGATGATATTGTTACAGGGGTTATCCGTGGTGAAACAATTTCACAGGAAAAATTAGATGAAATAATTAGAAAAGTAAAATTAGCATTAGGAGATGCATAATTATGGTACAAATTTATCCAGGTACTTCTCAGGTTGCTCAAAACAGAAGAAACTTCACTAACCCAGAATACGAGTTAGAAAAGTTAAGAGAAATTTCTGATGAAGACGTAGTAAAAATATTAGGTCATAAAGCTCCAGGTGAAGAATACAAATCAGTTCACCCACCATTAGATGAAATGGATGAGCCAGATGACAGTGTAAGAGAATTAGTAGCACCTATTGACGGTGCAAAAGCAGGAGACAGAATTAGATACATTCAATTCGTAGACTCCATGTACTTCGCTCCAGCTCAACCTTTCTTAAGAGCTAGATCTTACTTATGCAGATTTAGAGGAATTGATACTGGTACATTATCCGGAAGACAAGTAGTTGAAGCAAGAGAAAGAGACATCGAAAGAGTTTCCAAATATCTCTTAGAAACTGAATACTTCGATACCGCAAGAACCGGTATTAGAGGTGGAAGTGTACACGGTCACTCCTTAAGATTAGATGAAAACGGTTTAATGTTCGACATGCTCAGAAGACAAGTATTCAACGCAGAAACCGGTAAAGTCGAAATGGTTAAAGACCAAATTGGTAAAGAATTAGACGAACC
>JAFZMD010000009.1 GCA_017553445.1 Methanobrevibacter sp.
CTCCGGTAATTTCAATTTCTGATAATGCGACTAAATATCTTGAGAATGCTTCATTCACTATTAGTACTGATGTTCCTGGTTATTACACTTTAATTATTAATGGAACTGAAGTGGACATTTATAAAGTAAATGGAGAGTTAATAGTTAATGTTCCTACTACTTTGGTTCCTGGTCGTTATGATGTTAACGTGACTGTTGATGAGAGCGAAAACCATACTGCTGGTAATGCTCATGCTACCTTAACTGTTGGGCCTGCTACTGGTGAGATTAATTTGACTGCTGATAATATAACTTATGGCGGAACTGTAATTATCACTCCTAGTGCTCTTGAAGGAGCTACAGGTAACTTAGAATACACTATTAAAAATAGCAGTGGTGCTGTTGTCAGAGAAGGAACTAAAGCAATTGGCGAATCATTTGATGTTTCTGATTTAGCTGCAGGTACTTACACTGTTACTGCAACTTACAGAAATGATCCATTATATAGTTCCGTTACTGTAAATGGCATTACATTTAATGTAAGCAAAGCCGTTCCTGAATTCGATGCCAGTGCTTTGGATGTTGTTTATGGTACTAATATAACGGTTGTTCCTAATGCCAATGTAAATAATGGTAATGTAAACTACACTGTTAAAGATAAAGACGGTAATGTTGTTGTTAATGGCATTAAAGGTGTTAGTGAAAGCTTCACTGCTAAATTGGCCGCAGGTAAATACACTGTGAACGCAACTTACTTAGGCAATCAAAATTACACAGCTTCAACTGTTGTATTTAATGTAACTGTAAGTAAAGCAAATTCAACTGTTGTCATTGATGTTGAGAAAGTTTATGATTACAATGATACCATTATTATTAATTTAACCACTACTGGTTCCAATGGTGTTTTAAATGTAACTATAAATGGTAAAGTTTATCCTGTAAATACTGAAAAACAAGTTGTAATTGAAAACATTACTGCTGGCGAGTACACTATTATTGCTAATTTGGCTGGTGATGAAAATTACACTGCTATCTTTAATTCAACTACATTTAAAGTTAAAAAGGCTACAACCAGTGTTGAAATAGGTGTCAAGTCAATTTATAAAGTCGGTGATGTTATTGAAATTACTTTAACCACTGTTAATTTAACTGATTTAACAGTTACAGTTAATGGTGTAGTTAAAGAGGTGGATGAGAATAATAAGATTACTATTACTAACGCTAAAGCTGGTGACTATATTGTCAATGCTGTCTTGGCAGGCAATGATAATTATACTGGATCCAATGATACCAAATCATTCAAAGTAGTTAAAAACAATGTGACAATTAGTGTTAATTCCACTACTGTTCCTGTATCTATTGTTGTTGGAAGTCCTGTAACATTTACTGCTAACCTGAATGAGTCCGTTACCGGTGATGTGATTTTCACTATCGGTGATGCAAACTACACCGTACCTATTGAAAATAAGGATGTTGCTACCTACACATACACTCCAGCCAATAATGCTACAATTGCTGTTGTCGCTACATTTGCAGGTAATGATAAGTATAATGCTATCGCATCAGCTGAAAAACAATTTGGCGTTAAAACAGTTCCTACTGATGTTAATGTGACGGTTAAAACTCCTGTAACTTATGGTAATGATGCTGTAATTACTGTTGAATTAAACGTTACTATTAATGCTACTGTTAAATTAAGTATTGATGATAAGAAGTATGATGTTGCTATAGTTAACGGTAAAGGAGGATTCAATGCTTCCGGTTTAACTAGCGGTAATCATAATATTGATGTAGTATTTGCCGGTGATGGTTACTATGAAAGAAGCACAAACTCCACAACATTCACTGTTGATAAAGCTGAGTTAGGTGCTAAAGTAACCGCTTTAAATGTCACTGTTTCAGACAATACTTCATTCATCATTGATGCTATCGGAGACTTTAAAGGAAATGTTTCAATTAAGTCTGGCGATAATGTATTGTACAACGGTTCCGTTAAAACTATAATTGATGCTTCAAGATTGCCTGCAGGAGACTATGTTGCTACTGCAGTATTCTACGGCGATAATAATTATAATAAATCAACTTTGGATAACATTAAATTCACTGTTTCAAGAGTTACTCCAACAATTACTGTCGAAATTAGTGATGTAACTTTCCCTGCCAATGCTACTGCTACTATTAAGGTGAGTAATAAAGCAAACGGTACTGTTAATATTACTGTTGGCACTAAAGTCTTTAAAGGATCTGTAAATAATGGTTCCGCTACAATAACACTAAATAACTTATCTGCAGGCAGCAAAGTTGCTAAAGTGGAGTTCTTCACTAATGATGCTTATAATGGTAATGCTACTGCTAGCGCTAAATTTAATGTAAATAAAGCTAATTCAACTGTTGTTATTGATGTTGAGAAAGTTTATGTCTACAATGACAATATTATTATTAATTTAACCGCTAACGGTTCTCCTGGTGCCGTTAATGTAACGATTAATGGTAAAGTTTATCCTGTAAATGCTGATATGCAAATTGTTATTGAAAGCATTACTGCCGGAGAGTACACTATTATTGCTGATTTGACAGGTAATGAAAATTACACTGGCGCTTCCAATTCAACTACATTTAAAGTTAAAAAGGCTGAAACTAGTGTTTCAATTGGTGTTGACTCAGTTTATAAAGTCGGTGACAATGTCATTATTATTTTAACTACTGATAATGCAACTGATTTAACTGTTATGGTCAATGGTGAAGTTAAACCGGTAAATGCTGATAATACAGTTATTATTTCAAATGCTGATGCTGGTGATTACATTGTCAATGCTATTATTAAAGGTAATGAAAACTACACTGGATCCAATGATACCAAATCATTCAAAGTAGTTAAAAATATTGTTTCCATCAGTGTTAATTCCACTACTGTTCCTGCATCTATTGTTGTTGGCAGTCCTGTGACATTTACTGCTAACTTGAATGATTCTGTCACTGGTGATGTGATATTCACTATCAATGGTGCAAACTACACTGTACATATCACAGGTAAAGATGTTGCTACTTACAAATACACTCCAATTAACAATGATACAATAACTGTTATCGCTACATTTGATGGCAATGATAATTATAATACTGCTGTATCAGCTCCAGAAGAGTTCAATGTTAATAAAGTTCCTACTTCATTATCTGTAAGTATAGATAAGACTTCAATCTATGTTGGTGAAAATGCTGTTGTTAGTGTTACTTTAAATCAATCTGTCACTGGTGTTGTAACTGTTAGAGTCAATGGTAAAGATTATCTTGTTTCTGTTGTAAATGGTGAAGGTAGCTTAACTTTAAGCGATTTGGCTAAAGGCAATTACAATATTGGTGCTGTATTTGCTGGTGATGGCAAATATGTTGAAAGCACTTCCAATAATGTAACTTTAAAAGTTAATCAGATTACTACCAGTGTTGATGTAACTTTCGAGTCATCTATTGTTGCTGGTGAAGATGCATTAATTAAAGTTAATATGAATCCAAAGATTAATGGTACTGTTAAATTGAATGTTGGTGACATGTCTTATAACGTTGCTGTTGTCAATGGTGTTGGAACTTTAACTGTTTCCAATTTAGCAAATGGCACTTACAATGTTAAAGCTGAATTTGCCGGTGATGATAAGTATTCCGGCAGTTCCTCTGCTGTTAAAAAATTAATGGTTAATATGGTTACTACCAAGTTGTCCATTAGCATCGATAAGACTTCAATGACTGTCGATGATAAGGCTGTTGTTAGTGCTGTTTTGAATCCTTCAATTACTGATGTTATCACTGTTAGAGTCAATGGTAAAGAGTATCCTATTGCTGTTGTAGACGGTAAAGGTAGTTTAACTTTAAGTGATTTGGCTAAAGGCACTTACGATATTGATGCTGTGTTTGCTGGTGATGATAAATACACAGAAAGCACTTCAGGCACTGTAACATTGGAAGTTAAAGGAAAAACAGTTACTGAAATGTCTGTTGACATTGATGTGGAAAAAGGCATTGCAACTGTCGTGCTTCCTGATGATGCTACAGGTAATGTAACCGTTGTTATTGACGGTAAAGTTTACAATGTAACTGATATCACTGAAAGCCCTGTTACTATTGGAATTGGTGAGTTAAAACCAGGAAATCACACTATTGAAGTAATATATTCTGGTGATGATTTCTTCACTCCGGATTCAAACATCACTGATGTTGAAGTTCCAAGAGTTGATGATTATGAAATAACTGCTGATGCTCGTGTGGACGGATCTTCTGTTGATATTACTGTAAGCTTGCCTAAAGATATATTCGGTCCTGTGCTAATTGATGTTGATGGTGTCGGCTATTATGCTAATGCAGAAAATGGTCAAGCTAAATTGCACTTGGATGATTTATCTAAAGGAAAACATGATGTGGTTGTAACTTATCCTGGTGATGATAAGTATGCGTCTAAAGGTAATTCCACTTCATTTAATATTGATGCGAAAGAAACTCCAATGAGCATTGTGGTTGGTGATGATGAGGTTGTTGTTGTATTGCCTGGTGATGCTACTGGTAGTGTGACCGTATCTATTGATGGTAAGACTCAGACTGTTCCTGTTGAAGGTGGTAAGGCTGTTGTGGATATTTCCGGTTTAGAGCCTGGTCAACATACTGTTGAGGCTTCTTATCCTGGTGATGACAATTATGGTCCTGCTTCAAATTCAACTGTCTTTGAAGTTCCTAAGATTAGTGATTATCCAATTGTTGTATCTGAAGAGGATGATAAATTGGTTGTAAATGTTCCTAAAGACGCTACTGGTGATGTAAAAGTAACTATTGATGGTAAAGAGTACACTGCTCCTATTAAAGACGGTAAGGCTGTTGTGGATATTTCCGATTTAGAACCAGGTAAGCATGCTGTTGAAGTGACTTATCCTGGTGACAAGAAATATGCTCAAGCATCTAATGCAACAGTCGTTGATATTCCTAAAGCAGATGATTATAAAATCACTGCTACTGCAAAAGTTGATGGAACTTCAGCAGATATTACTGTAACCTTGCCTAAAGATGCAACCGGTCCGGTACTTATTGATGTAAATGGTGTCGGCTATTATGCTAATGCAGAAAATGGTCAGGCTAAACTGCACTTGGATGACTTATCTAAAGGAAAATATGATGTGGTTGTAACTTATCCTGGTGATGATAAGTATGCGTCTAAAGGTAATTCCACTTCATTTAATATAGATGCTAAAGAAACTCCAATGAGCATTAATGTTAAAGATGATGAGATTGTTGTTGAATTGCCTAGTGATGCTACTGGTAATGTGACTGTATCTATTGATGGTAAGACTCAGACTGTTCCTGTTGAAGGTGGTAAGGCTGTTGTGGATATTTCCGGTTTGGAACCTGGTCAGCATACTGTTGAGGCTTCTTATCCTGGTGATGACAATTATGGTCCTGCTTCTAATTCAACTGTCTTTGAAGTTCCTAAGATTAGTGATTATCCAATTGTTGTATCTGAAGAGGATGATAAATTGGTTGTAAATGTTCCTAAAGACGCTACTGGTGATGTAAAAGTAACTATCGATGGTAAAGAATATACTGCTCCAATTAAAGACGGTAAAGCTGTTGTGGATATTTCCGATTTAGAACCAGGTAAACATGCTGTTGATGTAACCTATCCTGGTGATAAGAAATATGCTCAGGCTTCAAATGCAACAGTCGTTGAAATTCCTAAGATTTCAGATTATCCATTTGAAGTAAAAGCTGAAGACATTTATGTTGGAGAAAAAACCGATATAACTGTAAGCTTACCTAAAGACGTTAACGGTCAGGTATTAGTTGATATTAATGGAATTGGATATTATGTTAATGTAACTGATGGCGTTGCTCATGTAGACTTACCTCTTGATTTAGAACCTGGATCTTATGATGCTATTGTCACGTTCCCTGGAAATGATAAATACGAATCAAAAACAGTAAAAGATTCATTCAATGTTGCAGAAAAAGAAACAACAATAATCATATCAGTCGAGGATGATAATATTGTCATTGAATTGCCTAAAGATGCAACCGGTAATGTGGATGTATCAATTAACGGCAAAACTCAAACTGTACCGATTAAAGATGGAAAAGCTGTTGTAGACATTTCTGATTTGGAACCTGGCAATTACACTGTTGTTGCAAATTATCCTGGAGACGGCGAATATCCTCCAGCATCAAATTCAACTAGCTTTGAAGTTCCTAAGGTGTCAGATTATCCAATGAACATGACCAATACGGATGATGAATTAACTATTAATGTTCCTAAAGATGCTACTGGTGATGTAAAAGTAACTATTGATGGAAAAGATTACACTGTTCCTATTAAAGATGGTAAAGCTGTTTTAGACATCTCTGGTTTACCAAATGGTAATCATGATGTTAAAGTTACCTATCCGGGTAATGACAAATACGCTTCAAAAACTATTACAGGAATTATTGTTAAAGAGCGCTCTCTTATAATGACTGCTCCTGATGTAGTTAAATATTACCACGGTCCTGAAAGGTTTGTTGTCTATTTAACAGATGATAAAGGAAATAAATTAAGTGGTTTGGAAGTTAAAATAACTATTAATGGCCAGACTTACACCAGAACTAGTGAAAATGGTGAAGCTTCAATTGCTTTAGGACTTATCAGCGGTAATTATACTGTCGATGTTAAATTTGAAGGTAATGATGAATTCAAACCTCAAAGCATTAATGCAAGCGTTGAAATACGTCCTACAATCTATGCAAATGATGTATTTAAAGTCTATAAAAACGGAACCCAATACTATGCATTATTTGTAGACAGTGAAGGTGTTCCATTGGCCAATACTGAGGTTAGCTTCAATATTAATGGTGTATTCTACCATAGAACCACTAATGAATCTGGTTGGGCTAAATTAAACATTAATCTTCCGGAAGGTGAATATCAATTAACTGCAATCAATCCGGTTACTAATGAAATGAGAACCAATAACGTTACTGTAATTACTTTGATTGAATCCAGTGATTTAACCAAATATTACAGAAACGGCAGTCAATTCATTGTACGCATCCACTCTGATGATGGCGGATGGGCTCAAGCAGGTGAAGAGGTAACATTTAATATCAATGGTGTATTCTATACAAGAACCACTAATGAAACAGGACATGTAAAATTGAATATTAATATAGCTCCTGGAGATTATGTAATTACAACATCATATAAAGGCTGTCTTGAAAGTAACAATATTCATGTGCTTCCTAGATTGATTACTTCTGATTTGACTATGAAATATCATGACGGATCCACTTTTGTTGCAAAAACTTTGGATGAGCAAGGCAATCCTGCCCCTCATCAGGAAGTTTCATTCAACGTTAATGGAATATTGTATTCCCGTATAACCAATGACAATGGTGAAGCTGCAATAACTATTAATTTACAGGCAGGTAAATACATAATCACTTCCCAATACGGATATGAAAGAAATTCAAATACAATTATAATAGAGGCTTAATTGCTTCTATTACAAATTTTTTTTTAAACTTCCTATTTTTTTATTATTTTAATGTACATGTACGGATAAATATTTTTCATTATTTTACTTCATATTATTTTAATTGAAAATTGCTTTAATTATTTTAATTGCTCTGATTACATTTATTAAAATCATTGTCCATTATTTCAAGCATATTGATTTAAAATTTGTCTCTGTTTTTTGCTATAGATTTATATTGTGCTTTGATAAAATATTTAATTGGTGAAAAAGTATATGGATAAAAAATTTGTTGCAATTATTGCCTGCGTTGTAATTGTTGCAATAGCAGTCAGCGCATACATTAATTTTGTACAGGATGATGATATTGTTACAATTGGTTTTCTTCTTTCAGATTATGACCCTGCTTTGGTTGTAGCCAATGAAACTGACATGTTTGGTGCTCAGGGCCTTAAAACAAAAATAATAGTATACAATAATGACTATGAAATAATCAATGCCATTGCAAGCGGTGAAATCGATGCTGCATATATAGGTATAATGCCTGTGCTTGCCAGTGTTGAGGATGGAGTTCCGATTAAAATCCTTTCGGCCTCACAAAATGGCGGAAGCGGACTTTTCGTTTCAAACAGATCTGGGATTGATGATGTTTCAGATTTGGACGGTAAAAATGTGGCTACTCCGCAAGATGATTCAATACAATATCTGTTGCTCAGCAACTATTTGAAAGAGCACGGAATGTCAATAGATGATTTGAACATATCCTCATGTGCAGGCTCTTTTATTAACGAATCAATTAAAAAGGGCAAAATTGATGCTGCAATCACATATCAGCCTTATGTGACCATTAACGAGAATAATGGAAGTAAGATTCTTCTCAATTCCGATGAACTGATGCCAAACCATCCGAATTGTGTTTTGATAGCATCCGACGAGTTCATTTCTAAGCATCCTGAAGATGCTCAAAAGCTTTCAAAGGTTCATGAAAATGCAACGAATTACATTAACAACAAAACAGATTATGTAGCCAATATGGTTCCTATTGATGGAATTGACAATCTGGAAATAAGAAAGGCTTATTTCTACAATGTATCGTTTATTTATGGATTGGATGATACTTTCAAAAAGAGTGTTGATGATTTTATGAAAATTGAGGTTGATTTGGGTGTTTTAAAGGAACCTATATCTCATGACAAGCTTTTTTGGAATGGTAGCTAATTATCTTCTTTAATTTTTTTTCATTATATTTATATTTAATAAAATTAATACTATCAGTATAAATTCAGATTATAACATTTATCAAAAATTGTATAAACTGTTTTTATTTTAAAAAATATGGTGATTTAATGAATAAAAAAATCGGTATTATTTTAGCTTTGGTTTTAATAGCTTTGCTTGCAATGGGTTCTGCCAGTGCGGGCATTTTTGACTTTTTAGGCGGAAGCTCAGATGACAAGATAACTATAGGTTATTTGCCTTCTGATCACGATTCAGCTTTATTTGTCGCTGATCAACAAGGATTATTTAAAGAAAAAAATATAACTGTCGAATTAGTGCAATTTAACAATGGTGGGGACTTAATGACTGCTATGGCAAGTGGAAAAGTTGACGTTGGATATGTTGGTATATCTCCTGTATTGTCATCAGTTGAAAAAGGTGTTCCTGTAAAAATCATTTCCTCTGCTCAAACTGAAGGTAGTGGAATCATAGTTTCCAATAACTCAAACATTTCTGCAGCTTCAGATTTAAGCGGTAAAAATGTTGCAACTCCTGGTGAAGCATCCATTCAATACGTTTTATTAAACTATTACTTAACTCAAAACGGTTTATCCATGGATAAAGTAAATGCTTCTGCAATGAAAACCCCTTCAATCAATGATGCAATCAACACCAATACCATTGATGCTGGTGTAACTTTCCAACCATTCGTAAGTTCCTCTGAGGCAAACGGAAATAAAGTCTTAGTAACTTCACATGATATGTTACCAAACCACCCATGCTGTGTTGTTGTAGCTTCTCAAGACTTGATTGATAAACACCCTGATACCGTTAAGGATATCGTAGCAATACACGAAAATGCTACACAATTTATCAATGATAATGTTGAAAACAACGCCAGTGCAGTTGTAGACTTATTACCTAAAGATATTGTTTCTAACAAAACTGTTGAAGAACAATCATTAGCTAGTTTCCCATTCATTTCCGGA
This sequence comes from Methanobrevibacter sp., assembly GCA_017553445.1. GTDB lineage: Archaea > Methanobacteriota > Methanobacteria > Methanobacteriales > Methanobacteriaceae > Methanocatella. The sequence continues at coordinate 9,665 of JAFZMD010000009.1, forward strand.
TTGAATGATACCTACAAAGCTGAAGTTGATTCTTTCATGAAATTAGAAGTGGATTTAGGTATTTTAAACAAAACAATTCCACATGAAAAATTATTCTGGGAAGGAAAATAATTCCTCCCAACCATTATTTTTTTTAAAATCAGTTTCTTTCATACTCTTCGGTGAGTATTTCCATCGCTTTTTTGGTTTTATCATCAGATACTTTTTCAATGACTCTTCTGTTTTCTTCCAGACGATTTTTATAGTATTTTCTTTTTGCACCGTCAACTATCTTGTAGCGGCTGCAGTTGACCAGGGACTCAATCAGTCCTGAAAATCCTCTGTTGAATGCTTTGATGCTTTCATCCCTTATGATAAAGTCTTTAATGGTTCCTGTGATAAAATATATGTTCGTATCATTTTTAATCGGGAAATCCTCCGGTGTCTTCATTTCAATTTCATCTACATCAATTATTAGGTAGGCTCCGCTGTCCTTTAAAATGGCAATGTCATCATCGTCAGTGTAATATTCGTCTGGAAGTATGTCTATTGTCGATAAGGTAAAAATCATAGGGTCCTGTGTGATATTGACTACATACTGCTTTTGTTCTTGAATATTCATTAAGCTTTTTGACCCTTCAAAGATTCTGCACATTACTTTATCGCCACCGAGATAAATAAATGCGAATGGGGCGGAATTCTTTTCTTTTTTGGAGTTGATTGTTGTAGTAATGCACTCATATTGCAAGTTCATATGTATGCCAATGCTTCCTAAATCATATTTCATATTATCACACCATTATTTTTAATTTATCATATAATTATTTGATATGTTATTTTAAAAATTTCAATTTAGTTAATCCTTATTCTGTTTAAAGTGCTATCTATATTTTTGGTGTTTTTCGAGTTGAAAATTTCAAAAAAATACGTTATATAATAAAGTTTAAATGATAATCTTTTGTATAAAAATAAAAAAAGAGTTTAATTTCTCATTAAAGAGAAATTATAATTTAATTTTAATGTCCAGAGCACTTGAACCTTCTTCGTATACGAAAATCGGGTTGATATCAAGTTCGGATATTTCTGGGAAGTCTAAAGTTAATCTGGCTACCCTTTTAATAGCTTCTTTTACTTCTTCAACGTCACAAGGGGCTTCGCCTCTGTAACCTGCAAGCAATTTGGAAACTTTAGTGGATTCGATTTGTTCATCGATTTCATCGGATGACAATCCTTTAGCCAATTTGAATGATACGTCTTCAATGAGGTTAACGTAGATTCCGCCCATACCGAAGGCTATCATTGGTCCGAATTGTTTGTCTCTGATCATACCTACAATGACTTCTTCACCAGAATCCATCATTTTTTGTACTTCTACACCGTCAGGGACAATGTCTGGGTGTGCTTTGTTAGCATTAGCTATTATTTCTTCATAAGTTTCTTTTGCTTCTTCAGCACTTGAGATTCCAACTTTAACTCCTCCGATATCTGATTTGTGTAAAATCTTATCGGATGCGATTTTAAGCACTACTGGGAATTCCATTTCTTCTGCAAGTTCTGCTGCTTCATCAGCGCTTGTTGATAATTTGATTGGTGCTGCAGAGATTCCATATGCTTCTGCAACGGCGTAAGCTTCACTTCCAAGCAAGGTGTCTCTTCCGTCTGCTTTTACCTTATCAAATATTTTCTGCACAGCATCTTTGTCAACATCTGTGATTTTTTCAACGACATCGTCATATTGTTTGTCGCCCAATTTTGCGAATTGGGTCATTGCAGACAATGCATGTACTGCAGTTTCAGGGAAAACATATGTTGGAATTCCGTTTTCTCTTAAGACTTCATTTGCATCTTCAAATGATGGTCCTCCCATGTTGACTACAATGATTGGTTTTTTGGAGTCTCTTCTTCCATCCAAAATTGCCTGAGCGATTCCGTCAGGGTCTGCTGAAGCGGTAGGACATACCATAACAATCAAACTGTCAACCCTTTCATCATGCAATACTATGTCGAGTGATTCCTGATATCTCTGTACCGGTGCGTCACCCAATACGTCAATAGGGTTGTTTGCACTTCCTTCGTCCGGAATGCATTCTTTTAATTTTGCAGTGGTTTCATCATCGAATTTAACAAGGTCCAAACCGACTTTTTCCATAGCGTCCACGGTTAAAACTCCTCCTCCACCGGCATTGGTAATGATAGCTACGTTGCTTCCTTGAGGGAGAGGTGCTTTGGAAAATGCCAATCCCAAATCGAAGAGTTCTGCCATGGTTTCCACACGCATGATTCCTGATTGTCCGAATGCTGTGTCGAATGCCAAGTCACTTCCTGCAAGAGCGCCGGTATGTGATGATGCGGCCTGTGCTCCTGCACTGCTTGATCCTGATTTGAGAACTATAATTGGTTTTTTGACTGCGGTTTCTCTCATTGTTCTAACGAAGTCATCATCGTCTGAAATTGATTCAAGGTAACAGATGATTACGTTTGTTTCATCGTCTTCAGCCAGGTATTGCAGTAATTCTATTTCGCTTACTCCTGCTTTGTTTCCAAGACTGATTACTTTACTGAATCCAATTCCTGAAGTTACGCTCCAATCGATGATTGCCACCATCATTGCTCCACTTTGTGAGATGAATGCCATGTTTCCTTTTGGTGGCATCATTTGTGAGAATGATCCGTTTAATGGGGTGTGTGAATCGGTGATTCCTAAACTGTTTGGTCCAATAATATTGATGTTATATTTTTCACCAAGTGCAGTTAATTCCGCTTCTAATTTAACTCCTTCTCCGCCAATTTCTTTAAAACCTGCAGTAATTACAACCATGTTTTCTACGCCAACTTCTCCACAGTCCTTTACTGTTTCATTTACGAAGACTGATGGGATTGTGATTATTGCCAAATCTACTTTTTCAGGTATGTCTTTTATGCTTGCATACGCTTGTTTACCTAAGATTTCTCCGCCTTTAGGGTTTACTGGATATATTTTGCCTTCAAATCCATCATTTATTAAATTGTCTACGATGATGTATCCAACTTTTCCTGGAGTGTTTGAAGCTCCAATGACCGCTACGGATTCAGGTTTAAACATCTTATTGAGATCTTTCATAGACTTTTCTCCTTTATATTTAACACTATAATCTATAATGATAAATAATTAACAATTATTTATACTGTTATATTTTGTTTTATTATTATATAAACATATTGTTTAAATAATTAATTTAAATCCTTTATATTTAAATTAAAATATTTTTAACGATTATTTTATATAACAAATATTGGCTTTTTAGGAAAATGATTTAATATTAGAATTAATAAACATATATATAAATAATTTATAATTGATTAAAGCGAGGAGGATTATGAGTTTAATCATAGCATATGTAGGTAAGAAAGGCTGTGTCATGGCCAGTGATAAAAGGCGAATTGCTTATTTCGGCAACAATAGACAAGCCTTGGAAGATGAATTATATAACGGAAGTATTACAACAGATGAAGAACTTTATGAAAGATCAAAAGAACTCGACGTTCCAATTAAAATATCAGACAATGCAGATAAATTGCGAATTGTAGGAAATACCGTTAGGGGTGAAGTAAGTACTAAAGGAACCCATGAAACAAAACGTAAAAGGATTTATGGAACAACCAACGGTTACCAAGTTGTGGAATTAATTGGATCTGAAACTAAATCACGCCAAGCTGGTGAAAAGGGAATCATATTGTTTGGCAATGACTTTGCTAAAAAACAGGCTGAAATTTTAATCCAAAAAAGATGGAAAGCTTCACACAGTTTAAGATTGATGGGAGATATTTTTGGGGAAATATTAACTGCCATTGCTCAAAAGACACCGACAATAGGTAAGGAGCATGATGTTTTAATCCAGCAACCTAAATTTAACCCTTCTGAAGCTCAAAAGCATCTAAACATTACAATCGATGCAGACATCAAGGTCCTGACCAAATATCGCCAGCAATTAACTGAAGAAATGATTCAAAAAACCAAAGAAATTGAATTGGCTAATAAAATCATTAATGACGGACCTATTGGTGAGGTAATATCAATAGACGGCAAGATGGTTGAAGTGAAACTGAACGACAAAACACAGGCATTCAACTTCAACTGGAAGCCTCTGGCAGGTCCGAATCATAATGTAATCATGTTCAGCGACAGTGACGATATTGAAATTGGCGATAAAGTCGTAATTAAAGATGAGGTTTTGTGTCTTAAGAAAAACAGTTCTCCATTGTCATGTAATATTATCTTATGTTCACTATGAGGAAAGCAAATGAAGATAATATTCTTAGGAACCGGTGGAGGAAGATTTTCATCCATCAACCAAAGAAGAATGACTGGCGGATTTAGGATAGATAATTTGGGCGGAAAGAATTATCATGTCGACCCTGGGCCTGGCGCTTTGGTTAGAACATACCAATTCGGCCTTGATCCGAGAAATGTTGATGGGGTATTTGTTTCCCATTCGCATACTGACCATTATAATGACGCTGAAATAATAATTGAAGCAATGACCAATGGAATGACTCAAAATTATGGCCATATCATCGGTTCAAAAAGTGTTCTGTCAGGTTTTGAAGAATGGGGTCCTTGCATTTCATCATACCATCAATCCAGATCCAAAGTACTGGAAGTTGAAAAGGGAGATATAAGATATTTTGATAACTGCCTGATTAAAGCCACGCCGACCAATCATGCCGATCCAAAGGGTGTGGGCTTTCAGATTGAATATAAGGATTTCAAAATATCATACACTTCAGATACTGCCTATTTCCCTGAATTAGCAAAAGCCCATGATGGTGCGGACATATTGATAGCCAGTGTTCTTCGTCCGGGAAACAAATCCATTAGGGGACATTTATGCTCATCAGGATTTATTAGATTGATAAAAGAGATTAAGCCTAGATTGGCAATCATGACACATTTGGGTCTTAAAATGATTTCAAACAATCCTATTGGTGAGGCTAAAAGGATAACCAAACTGACTGGCGTTAAAACTTTGGCGGCATTTGATGGAATGTCTCTGGATATCAACTATAATAATCCGGCAAAGGCACGCATAGTATCCTTAAAGGATGTTGATGCACCTTACCACGGTTCAAATTCAAATCTGTCAAATTTTGAAAGGAGAAATGTAAATAAGCTTGCAGATAAACATGGGGAAAATGATGAGCTTTCCTTAATAAGAAGGAATAGCTTTTAAATTGCTCGGATGAATAAATCCTGAGCGTATCATGTGGTCTGCAAGAACAATTGCAGTGGAAGATTCGGCAACGACAGTTACTCTAGGGCAGATGCAAGGGTCATGTCTTCCCTTTATCTCTATTTTTTTATTTTCCATTCTTTCCAAATCAATGGTGTTCTGACATTTTGAAATGGATGGAGTTGGCTTTACTGCAATTCTGGATACGATTGGCATTCCATTGCTCATGCCACCAATTATGCCTCCGGAATTGTTTGTTCTTGTTTTTATAATGTTTTCTTCAATATAATATTCATCGTTAATCTCAGAACCGCTTTTTTCGGCCACGTCAAAGCCCAAACCTATCTCAACGCCTTTGACGGCACCTATGTTCATTAGGATTCTGGCCAAATCACCGTCCAATCTTTCAAAAACAGGTTCGCCCAGACCTGCCGGGACGTTTGTAGCTATTGTCTCTACGATTCCTCCAACAGAATCTCCTTCTGCTTTTTTAGCTAAAATAAGCTCTTCCATCTCTTTAGCAGCTTCCAAATCAGCGCAGCGGACAGGATTCTTTTCAACGTTCTGCTTTATCTCATCAAACGTGAGCTTTCCAGCCTTAACATCACCGATTTGAGTCACGTGGGAAATTATTTCAATGTCTTTTGTTTTCAACAGCTTTTTGGCTATCGCTCCGCCAATAACGTGGCCGATGGTTACTCTTCCGCTTCCACGGCCTCCGCCATTGTAATCGTAGTTTCCGTATTTTGACATCCAGCCGTAATCTCCATGTGAAGGGCGTGGTGTTGATTTGAACATGGAATAGTCTTTGGAATGCTGATTTTTGTTAAAGACAATTCCCGTAATAGGCGTTCCATCGGTTTTTCCTTCAAAGATTCCGGATAATATTTGCACTTCGTCTGATTCCTTTCTTGGTGTGGTTACGCTGCTTGTTCCCGGTTTTCTTTTATCCAATTCCTTTTGAATATCTTCCTGTGTCAGTTCAAGGTTTGCAGGACATCCGTCAACAACAGCCCCTACGGCCGTGCCGTGGCTTGAACCGAAACTTGTAATTTGAAATTTTTCCCCAATTTTATTAGACATAATAATTTATATTTAATTTAAAGTATTAATAGTTAAACATGGCTTTGAATGAAATTTTTAAAAAACTTTTGGATACATATTCCTGTCAGGGATGGTGGCCCATTACCGATTATGAAGGAGAAAACCCGACAAAGACAGGTTCAACGAAAGGCTATCATCCGGCAGACTATTCATTTCCAAGAGATTCTGGGGAAAGATTTGAAATAATCATCGGTGCTGTCCTGACCCAGAACACTTCATGGCCTCAGGTTGAAAGGTCACTGATTAACCTTAAGGAATTAATTGATTTAACTCCTTTTCATGTTTTGGATTTGGATGAGGATGATTTTAAAAAAGCAATTAAGCCTTCAGGATATTTCAATCAGAAGTACAATTACTTGAGAAATATATCTGAGTATTACATATCCCTGGATGGCCAGACTCCCGAAAGAAAGGGTCTGCTTTCGGTTAAGGGGATAGGACCGGAGACAGCAGATTCAATACTTTTGTATGCATATGGTGAAAAGGAGTTTGTCGTTGACGCATACACTCGAAGAATCTTTTCTCATTTGGGCATTATTGATGAAAAGGACTCCTATAACAAGATTAAAAGGCTTTTTGAGGATAATTTTGATGGAGATGTCAGTGACTATCAGGAATACCATGCATTAATCGTGGAGCATGCTAAAAACTATTATTCCAAAAAACCCTACGGCCAAAATGATAATATTTTAAATAATTTTAATGTGAGATAATAATACAAGGTGAAATAAAATGCAGTTTCCAATTACCAGAATGAGAAGATTGAGAAAAAATTCCAAGATACGTGACATTGTACGTGAAACAAAACTTCAAAAAGAAGATTTAATCTATCCGATTTATTTTAAGCAGGATTTGGAAGGGGATGAAAAGGAAGAGATATCCTCACTTCCTGGAGAGTTCAGATACTCTTTGAAAAGCGGAGTTGAATTTGCAAAAAAACTTGAAGCAAAAGGATTGAAATCCATCATAGTCTTCGGTATTCCTCCGGAAGATGAAAAGGATGAAATTGCAACCCCTGACTATGCAGATACTGGAATTGTCCAAAAGGCAATCAGAGAACTTAAAAAACAAACCAATCTTGTTGTAATAAGCGATGTCTGTCTATGCCAATACACTTCTCACGGCCATTGCGGTTTGATTGTGGAAAATGACGACACTGATGACGGAATCGAAATACTGAACGACGAATCCCTGGAATACATTGCAAAAGTCGCTCTCTCACATGCCCGTGCAGGCGCAGATATTGTAGCTCCGTCCGACATGATGGACGGAAGGGTTGGAGCAATCAGGCAGGCTTTGGATGAAAACGGATATTATAATGTAATGATAATGTCCTATTCGGCCAAATATGCTTCAGCATTCTATGAACCATTCCGTCAGGCTGCATGCTCATCACCTCATAAAGGGGACAGGAAAAGCTATCAGATGGATCCTGCAAATGCCGTTGAGGCAATACGCGAATGTGAACTGGACGTGATTGAAGGCTGTGACTTCTTGATGGTTAAGCCTGCTTTGCCTTATCTTGATGTTGTAAGGTCTGTAAGAGACGAATTCATGCTGCCTCTGGTTGCATATAATGTAAGCGGAGAATACGCAATGATAATGGCAGCTATTGAAAAGGGATACCTCACAGAAAGGGCAATTATGGAATCTTTGCTTTCAATCAAAAGGGCAGGTGCAGATTTAATCATTACAAACTTTGCACCTAAAGTGCTTTTAGAGGACATGATAGAATGAATGTTGATGAAATTGTGAAACTGGCACAAATATCCTCTGCACTTGAAGTCAGCGGTTATCCAAAACCTGGCAATGTACACAGAACCCGTGATTATGATGATATGGTCTTTGAAGACTTTATAATTAGTGGAATAGTAATTGGAGATGCAATACGCGAGGCATGCAGTGACGTTGATGTCGAAAACCCCAAATTGGGAAAATGCATTGCTGATGCAGTCAGGGAAACCGACAGATGGATAAACAACAATACCAATCTGGGAATAGTGATGATGACAACACCCATTGCCGTTGCGGCAGCAATCAGCGAAAACTTTGATGAGCTTCGCCCAAACATAGTTAGGCTAATGGAAAATACCTCAGTGGATGATGCATGCGATTTGTATGATGCAATTGCCGTTGCATCTGCCGGAGGAATGGGTGAAGTGGATGAGTATGACGTAACCTCAGACAGCGCTAAAAATGAGTTAAGGAAAAACAACCAGACGATGTATGACGTTTTAAAAATATCTGCTCCATATGACATGCTGGGCCGTGAAATGACCTCAGACATGCCTGTTGTCTTTGAATTGGGCTATCCCACTTATCATGAACTGAAGGAAAAGTCTTTAAATGAGGCATGCGTCATGACGTTTCTAACTATTTTATCTGAAGTTCCGGATACGCTGATTTCAAGACAGAAAGGAACAGACACCGCCTTGAAGGTATCCATGATGACAAGGGACTTGCTTAAGCTCAAGGGTGAAAGTGACTTTAAACAAAGATTGGCTGAATTTGATGACTATCTGTTTGACAATGGATATAATCCTGGAACAACTGCCGATTTGACTGCAGCTTCAATTTTTGTAAGTAATCTGAAAGATTGCTTTTAAATTTTGATTAAATGATGAAAAAAATAAATTTTTTTCATCTATTTGATTATCTGTTTTTTTAATTTTTCAATTTCTTGGTCTTTTTGTCGTATTTCTTGTTTGTGTTGTTGGTCTTTTCATTTTTCTATTTCTTTGTTTATGAGTTCTGTTCTTTCTTTGTATGTTAGTCCTTCGTAGTTTGTTCCGTATACGGATTCAGGTATCATTGTTAAACTCCTCTTTATATTTTTTTCATTTTTTAAGAATGTGGTGGGTCTAATTTTAAATATGGCTCGATTTTTTTATATTTGTGGTGATGGTTGACTATTTTTTTGCGGTTTCTTTTTTGTTTCTTTTAAATAAATTTAATGTGGTGGATGATTAATTCATCCGATAATTAATTTTTATCTTTTTTGGCTAGTTGTTGTTTTAATTTTTCAATTTCTTGGTCTTTTTGTTGTATTTCTTGTTTGTGTTGTTGGTCTTTTCGTTTTTCTATTTCTTTGTTTATGAGTTCTGTTCTTTCTTTGTATGTTAGTCCTTCGTAGTTTGTTCCGTATACGGATTTGGATATCATTTTTAACAGCTCCTTGCATTTGTTTTCATCGTCTTCAAAATGTTTTTTAATCATTTTTTTAAGAATGTGATGTAGGTCTAATTGTAAATGGGGTTCGATTTTTTCTATTTGTGAGAAAAGGTGGGCTAATTTTGTCATTGTTTCTTTTTTCTGTTCGCAGTCGATGAAAATTGCAATTACAGCGAAGTCTAAAGCATTGACTGTTGACAGATTTTCTTTGTTTTGTATTATGTCGGTTAATATTTTTAATCTTTTTGAAATTTCATCTTCATCAATCACTATATAATGGTTGTAGAAAATTTGATCATGGGAATTGTAGATTATTTTGTTTTGTCCAGGATCAATATTGGTTATAATAATCGAATTAGATGGTAAATTCGTTTTATGAATTAAATCTATTTTATAATCATATATTGCATCTATTTTGTCCTTGTTTAATGTAGTGCTTTGATGTTCAACATTTATTGTAGATTTGCAGCTTATATCACCATCCGGCAATATTAATTGTGCACAATCCATCCACAAATTCCTTCCGTCTTCTGTGTAAACTTCTGTTTTTATCTTGTTCATGTATTTCCCCGGAAAATTAAATGCTTCATGGGATTCTTTTGGATAAACGCTGACGATGAACCTGAAACAGTAATCCTTGGGATTATGATTCTGCTCTTCCATCATAATATCAATCAGTTCATCTAATGATAGCTTCCCATTAATTTTCTTGCTTTTCATTTTTTCACCAATTATTTTTTTCTGAAAATCCATTTTCAAACATCATGATGTAATATTTTATTTGATAGAAGTAGTATATAAGTTAGTTAGTTATTTTTCCCACAATATAACTTTGTTTTTAAATATAACTTGATTAAAACAATATTTGCATGAAAAAGTAAATTTTTGATTGTTTAAATAGTGTTTCTTATTTTTGAAAAGTTAATAAAAATTAAAATCATTAATTTTATATCTCATTAAGTTCAATGTTAAACTAACAGGTGTTAGTTAATGAATAATAAGGAAAAAATTTTTCATGTTTCTGTTGATTTGTTCTCAAAATACGGTTATGATGGTGTATCTATCAGAAAAATCGCCAGTGAAGTTGGAATAAAGGAAAGCTCAATATACAATCATTATAAAAGTAAGGAATCTATTTTAGATTCAATAATGGACTATTATATTGATAGAATGCTTGCCAATGATATTCCGCTAAATCAGGCCAGTACGAATCTTGATGTTGGATTTGACTATTTTTACAGGGCCGGCCTAAATGCATTTCTCTCGCAGCTAAAGGATGAGGAAATGTCTAAAATCACAAGAATAATTTTAATCGAGTCATTTCACAATGAAAAGATAAAGGAATTTCTCAAAAAAAGCATAATTGATGATGCGGTTAATGGATGGATTGTCCTGTTTGATTTGATGAAATCCAAAAGATTAATCAGAAAGGATTGTGATTCCCGTCAGTTGGCCAAATCCTTTTACAAATACGGGCTTTTCCTTCTGTATGAACACTATATCATCAATTATCCTGAAGATGATGGTGAATTTCTAGAAAAATTGGCTTATGAATCAGATAAACATATTAAACTGCTATATAACTCTGTAAAAATCAATGGGGGAAATAATATTAAAATAAGACTGGAAGATAAGAATGATTATTTGGAAGTTGAAAACCTTGTAAGGGACTCATTTTGGAATGTATATCGTCCGGGCGCATTCGAACATTACATTGTACATAACTTGCGTAATGATGATGCCTTCATTGCCGATTTGGCTTATGTAATTGAAAGTGACTCCGGGATAATAGGCCACATCAATTATTCAAGGGGTTTCATTGATTATGGCTTAAAAAGAATCGATGCTGTTGTATTGGGTCCGATAGCCATTCATGGGGATTATCAAAATCAGGGTCTGGGCTCCAGACTGATAGAATATACGCTTGACAAGGCCAGTGATGATTTTCCATTCGTTATTGTCATAGGAGATGAAAACTATTATCACAGGTTCGGATTTGAATCCGCATCAAAGTATAACCTGCATTTGGACGGTACAGATTCAACAGAAGAATGTCCGTTTTTCATGATTAAGGTATTTGATGAAAAGGGACTTGAAAACGGGCAGGGCATATTTTTCAATCCTGAAGTCTTTGATGTAAATCCCAAAGACGTTGATGAATTCGATAAGAAATTTGAATACAAGGAAAAATTAGTTTTAGATGGTCAATTGGGTGTTTAAATGAAATATTTAATAATTAACGGTTCTCCAAGAAGAAAAACTACTTATGGGATTATAAAACAGGCAAAAAGCAATCTGAACGGTGAATTTGAAGAAGTGCATCTGATGGAGGAGCAGATCCCGATATGTGTGGGCTGCATGAACTGCATAATGATTGGTGAGGAAAAGTGTCCCCACTCAGATAAAATCCAGCCGATTATTGAGAAAATGAATCAATGCGATGCAATCATCATTGCCTCACCGGTGTATGCGTTGAATGTATCCTCCCTTTTGAAAAATTTCATGGATCATACTGCTTATCTATATCACAGGCCTCGATTTTTTACAAAAAAGGCTTTGGTTGTTGTTTCAACAGCAGGTGCAGGCCACAAGAAAGTAGCAAAATACATTGATGAGACTTTAAGGCATTGGGGTGTAAACAAGGTCCATAAAATAGCTTTGGCTTGCGGAGGAAAGGAAACGCTCGAAACTTCAAAAATCGATAAGGCAGCCATTAACTTTAAAAAGGATGTTGAGTCAAGGAAACTGCACTCCCCAAAATTCAGTGACGTATTCTATTTCAACTTATGGAAATCTCTGGCGGTGTCTGATAATCCTATGAAAGCAGATGCCGAATATTGGAGAAAAACGGGTTTGGTTAACTGTGATTATGGTCCTGAAGTCAACTTGAATATTGTAAAGAAATTGTTTTCAAAACTTATATTCGGATTTTTTAAATTGGTAATGTAATCTGGAAAATACTTAATTAAAGTATTTTTTAAGCTTCTTAAGGTAATAATTAAGGTATAAATAGGATAATATTGAACCGACGCTCATTCCGCATACCAGACCGGCATATATTCCTATATCTTTGAATCCTAAGACAAATCCAAATAGTCCTGCAAATATTATTTCAAGAAGCAATGCTCTTAAAAATGTAAAGAATAGGGCTATCGTACCTTTTCCCATACTTTGGAATAAGTTTCCTGCTATTATTCCGAATGGCATTAACAGTACAAAGAAACATAGGATTCTGATTGCTTCGGTTATCCTTTGGGATAGAATGGCGCTGTTTGCTGAATATGCAAAGATGTGAGACAAAGGCTCTGCAAAGGTAAAGCAGATCAGACAGATTATTATTGATGATATTAAACTTAATTTAACCCCATATTTTTGAGCTGTTTTCATATTTTCGAAATTTTTGGCCCCGTAGGCTGCTCCGCCGACTGTCAGTGATGCCACTCCGATACCGATTAGCGGTGCAAATCCGACTGAAAGCAGTCTCCATGTTGCGGTATATGAAGCCACAGCTATTGTTCCTGAAAGCACGGTTAGCCAGTAATTGGTTAAAATGGATACGAATGATAGTATAAACTGTTCCAGGCTGGCAGGTATACCAACGACCAGAATGTCCTTATAGATATTTAAATCCCTTTTATATTCGCTCATTTTTATTTTTAAGAAGCTGTCCCTTTTGACAAACATCCAGTACATCATTAGAAACATTGGTATTGTCGCAGCTATTACCGTTGCTATTGCAGCTCCGCCGACTCCTAAATTAAGGATATAAATGAATATCGGGTCCAGTATCATGTTGATGATGGCAGTATACATTAACGGGTATGATGCCCTTTTTATTTCTCCCTGTGATCTGAATATTGCAGACATCATTGCAGGTATGAATATGGAAAAGCATCCGGCCATTACGATGTATCCGTAAGTGGAAGCATCATTTATCACTTCGCCGGCCCCCATCATTAGCAATATAGGCTTTAAAATTATCAGAAGCAATATTGTGGTTATTATGGTAACGATAATGCTCAGCATCATTGAGTGGATTGCACTGTTTCCCGCCTTTTCGTATTTTTCAGCTCCGATGCATCTTGCAATCAGGCTGTTGGAACCTGCTCCAAGGCCGTTTGCAAAACCGACCAATGTTAAAAATAGGGGTGTTACAAATCCTATGGCGGCCAGTGCGTCAGCTCCAACTCCAGCAACCCAGATTCCGTCAATAATGTTATTCAATATCATGAACAGGTTACTTATGATAATAGGGGCTGCCAGTTTGTTTATTGCCTTTTTCGGATGATTTACAATTAAATCTATATCTTCATTCGCTTCCATAATAATCAACTGTATATCTATTATTTGTGGATAGTTGCATAAAAAGTAATTGGTATTTATTAATAATTTTTTTAAAAATCAACTTTTTTCGTGGTTTTGCAATATCTTTATTAATAATTTAAAATATATATTATACTATTATTAATGATAAATACTATGGTGTTTAAATGAGTGAGGATATTGAAAAAACCATTAATGAATTACATATTTATGAAAAGAAACTTTTAAAAGAGCTGGAAGCAAGTCCGGATGCAACTCCTGAAGATATTGCTGAAAGAAGCGGCATGGACATCAAGTCCGTTATGAGTGCAGCCGGTTCTCTTGCATCAAAGGATATTATAGAAGTTGACAAAAAGGTCCAGGAAACCTATTCCTTAACCGAAGACGGCCTTGAATATGCCAATGAAGGTCTTCCTGAAAGGAGAATATTGCGCGTTTTGGCCGAAAAAGATCAAATTCACATGAAGGATTTGGCCAGTGAAACGGGCATTGACAAAAAGGAAGCCAACATTGCTCTTGGATGGTTGCGCCGTAAGGACTGGGCTCAAATCGATAAGGGCGTAGTCAACATCACTGATTTCGGTAAGGAGTTTACAGATAAATTAGGTGTTGATGAAGAAGTTTTAGAATATCTTAAATATAATGCTGATGGAGTCAAACTTTTCACTGATGACTTAAGGGAAGGTTTTAAAAAGCTTACCGGCAGAAAAAATATTTTAAACATTAAAAAGGAAACCTCACATTCATTTAAAATATTGCCTAAAGGTGAAGCTATTCTCAGACACGGCTTTACCATACAGGAACAGGCAACTCAATTAACGCACCAGCAATTAAAAGATGGAGAATGGAAAAGCCTACAATATCGTCCATATGACATTAATGCTGAAGCTCCAGTATTTTTTGCAGGCAAAAAGCATCCTTTAAGAGTAATCATTGATGAGATTCGTGAAATCTTTTTGAACATGGGATTTTCAGAAGACAAGGGAAGCTATGTCGAATCCGCATTCTGGAACTTCGATTCACTTTTCCAGCCTCAGGATCATGCTGCCCGTGAAATGCAGGACACATTTTATCTTAAAAATCCTCTGACCTGTGATTTGCCTGATGATGATCTGGTTAGAATCACTGCTGAAACTCATGAAAACGGTGGCGGAACAGGTTCAATCGGTTGGAAATATGACTGGAGCGAAGACATTGCACGCCAAAGCGTTTTAAGAACACATACCACTGGAATTTCAACCAAACACTTGTTTGACCATGAGCCTCCAATCAAGATGTTTTCCGTTGGCCGTGTATTCAGAAGAGAAACTTTCGATTACAAGCACTTGCCTGAATTCCATCAGGTGGAAGGACTTGTCTGTGATGAAGGAATCAGTTTCCAAAATCTTTTAGGTACTTTAAAGGAGTTCTATAAAAAATTAGGTTTTGAAGTAAGATTCAGACCTGCTTATTTCCCTTATACTTACCTGTCAACCGAAACAGAAATTTATCTGGAAGAAAAGGAAAGCTGGATTGAACTCGGCGGAGCAGGAATGTTCAGGCCTGAAGTATTGAAGCCTTTAGGAATTAACCAGCCTGCATTGGCTTTCGGTTTGGGTATTGAAAGGCTGGCAATGATTAGATATGACGTATCCGACATTCGTATGCTTTACAAAAGTGACATTAAGTGGCTTCGCGAATTGAACTTGGCTAATGGAGTGAAACTCTAATGTCTGTAAAGTTAGTTTCTTGGAATGTAAATGGAATTAGGGCTGTAGCCAAAAAGGAAGAATTCTGGGACTGGTTTGATAATACTGATGCAGATATCATCAACTTTCAGGAGGTAAGGGCTACACGTAAGGATATTCCAAAGAAATTAGCTGATGTTGAGGGTTATGAATCCTATTTTAATGAAGCGCAAAAGAAAGGATACAGCGGAGTTGGAACATATTCCAAAATCAGACCAGTGGAGGTTTCAAGAGGCCTTGGAGTTGAGGAGCTTGACAGCGAAGGCAGAGTCTTGAAAATTGAATATGAAGACTTTCTGCTTTACAATATCTACTTTCCAAACAGTGGAATGAATGCAAAACGCCTTGATTTTAAGGTGGATTTCTGCAACGCATTGCTTGATGAGCTGAAAGAGCTTAAAGGCCAGGGCAAAAACATTGTAATTACGGGTGATTATAATATTGCCCATCATCCGATTGATGTTTACAATCCTAAGAACTGTGAAGGAAAATCAGGTTATCTTCCCGAAGAGCGCGCATGGCTGGACCAGCTTGAAGAGGCAGGTTTTGTTGACACTTTCCGTCTGTTCGACGAAGGCGAGGATAATTTCACCTGGTGGAGTTACCGTACCCGTGCCCGTGATCGAAACGCCGGTTGGAGACTTGATTATTTTTATGTGAATGAAGAAATTAAAGATAAAGTAAAATCAGCCGCCATTTTAAGTGACATCTATGGCTCCGATCATTGCCCTGTCACTTTGGAGCTTGATTTTTGATAGGGGGAGTTAAAAAATGACTAGAAATACTGAAGACGATCGTGTTGTATTTTTTGATGTGGACGATACATTATTGGATACTTCCACTTTCGCACAGACTGCAAGAAAAGCAGCTATTGAACTGATGGTTGACAATGGTTTGCCTTTGGATAAGGATGAAGCATATGGTGTTTTAAAAACTATTATTCGTGAAAAGGGTTCCAACTATGGAGGACACTTCAATATCCTGACCCAGGTTGTTTTGGGCCATGAGGATCCGATGCTTGTTGCTTTGGGAATGATTACCTACCATAACGTTAAGTTTTCACTTTTAAGGCCTTTTGCAGAAACAATTGATACATTGATTTATCTTAAAAGCCAAGGGTATCGTTTAGCCGTCATATCAAACGGTATTACAATCAAACAATGGGAAAAGCTTGTTCGTTTGAATGTCTATTCCTTTTTTGATGAGGTAATCACTTCCGAAGAGGTCGGAAAGAAAAAGCCTGACAAACTGATTTTCGATGTTGCATTAAGGAAAATGAAGGGAGATCCTGAAAAGTCAGTGATGATTGGAAACAAATTCAGGGAAGATGCCCTTGGTGCTGTCAATGCCGGAATGAGTGCTATCTTAGTTAATTCTGATGTCACTGAAGAAGACAGACAGTTTATTAAAAACGAACAGTTGGATATTACAATCATTGAAAATATCGGCGATGTAAATACTATATTGTAATTTAGAAGAATGCGTCAAGGCTTTGCTGCTTTTCACCGACTGACAAGTCTTGCAAGTCTTTCTTCGTATAGCCTAAAGGTTCCATTATGCGCCCGACAGCAGGAATTATCTGATTGTTGATATAGTATTCCTTATCGTATGTTACTCCCTCGCTGTATTCGTAAGGCACTGCTCTTTGGCTGATTGAACCTTTTCCTTTTTTTATTATGTACTGTATGATGGTTCCACGGCTCACCTTGATTCCGTGATCCTCTATGATTTGGGCTGCCACTACATGGGGTCCGACTTGCTTGTATTCCTTTAACGGCTTGTTTATCTGTGTGTGGATGATTAATTCCTTGTTTTCGACATCTCCTTTTCTGATTCTTTTAAGAACTTTTTTTACCTCGGCAATTGCCTTTTCGGCATCACCGTCTCGAAGCAATGCCATAAGAACCGCTTCCTGGGTTTGCTTTACAATCGGCGCCCAGTCTCTTCTGACCAATTCCAATCCTTTGGCTATTATTTCTCCGTCTTCGATAACGGCATATCTTTTTTTGGTTACAAAAAATCCTCTTCTGTAGAATCCTTCATATTCAAGTTCCATGCTTTCAGGCAGTTTTGAATTGAAATCCTTTAAAAAGACCTGTGCCTGGGATTTAATCTCTGCTTCCAATTGGAGTTGTTCGGGTGTTTCTGTCATTGTGAATATTTTTGATTTAAGTGTTTAAAATAGTTTTCACTGAAAGCAATTTTTTTCACTTAAGGAAATATTTATCTCCTGTTAAATAATTATTTTCTTAAAACAAAAGCATATTACTTGTCAAATGCTCTAGGGATTAATTTATATTGCTTTAAGGATATAATATTGGTAGAGGTTTGATATTATGGAAACAAAAGAATTGATTTCAAGTTATGATGAAATAAACGACACATTTGTTGGTAAAATTTCTGAAAAGAATGGATATCATGCCAATTATGATATTTCAAACGGCATATTTTTAAATATTGATAATAATAATCTGCCGGTTTCAGTTCATATCAACAATGCATCAGATGTGCTGAACGTTAAAAAATATGTTTTGAAATACTGTGACTTGTCAATATTCATTGATTGTGACGGCAGGGAAATAAACTTTAAACTATGCACGAATGATAGGATGCTTTACAACATTAAAAGCGCTAATGACTTTAACAGCCCCAGATTCAGCTATCTGATAAAGGCAAACTAGGTGATAAAATGGGTTATTTGAATGAACTGGACGACGAACTGTTGGAAGAAATTGTCTATGAGTATGAGGATGAACTTCAGGAAATGGATGTGGATGAGATAATAGCCAATCTGAAAAACAACATTTCAGATTACATTTTTGAAAATCCCGAAGAGGAGATTCCCTTAGAGCCCTTTGACGATATTGACTTCGGATTTGAAGAAAAAATAATTCCCGATGAGGTTCTTGAAGAGATGGAGCCAAAGGATAATATCTTGGATTATGTGGATAAATAATATTAACCATTATCCACATATTACTTTTCATGGAGAATGAGGAGTATTATATTGAGGATAATGATTTGGCAGTATTGCTTAAGGATGTCTTGGGCGATAAAATCACTGATGATGATATTGAAAGAATCTTGGCTGCAAGCGGAGATGGTGATATTACAGAAGAGGATTTTGACTCTATTGTTGATGAAATACTTGCCAAATCAAAATCAAAAGAAGTTTTGAGAGATTCAGAGCCAATAATTCCTCGGGAATTTAACACTGAACAGGAATTTGTCTACCTGACCCAATCACCGGACAAGTGTCCCCAATGCGGGGGCAGTCTTATCGATGGAAATTACTGTCCGATTTGCAATTTAAAATTTTCATTTGTTTCTCATGAAGGCAAATAATCATTAAAAAAATAAAGTTTATATATAATGAAAAAGTAATATTTTATTATCATTATTCATTAAGACTCTTTTTTGCTCTCATAATGTAAATTGTTATTTTTCTTGTCCTGCAGTTTACAGAAAAGAGGCTTTTTGACAGCGATTATTATATAATTAATTATACTTATTTAGGTGAAATAATGGCAATTTCTCAAGGAAAATCAACTAGAAGTCCATCCGGTGCAAGAAATGTTGCAAACCGTGGAAAAAGAAAATCAGAATTAGGCAGAGATCCTGCTGAAACTAGAGTAGATGAAAAAAGATTAAGAAAAATCCGTACTCGTGGCGGAAACGAAAAACTCAGATTAGCTACCGCTAATAAAATCAATTTAACCGATGTTAAAACCGGTAAAAGTCAAGTTACCGATATTTTAGGAGTAATTGAAAACGACGCAAACCCTAACTACGTAAGAAGGAACATCATTACCAAAGGTGCAGTTGTAGAAACTCCTGAAGGTAATGCAAAAGTAACATCCAGACCTGGTCAGGATGGTGTTGTTAACGGAATTTTAATCTAAAGATATTAACTTATCTTTACCTCTCTTTTTTTAATTATTTGCTTTTAATTTAACATATCATTTTTTTTAAATAACTTTAATATACTTGTTTTTACATATATTTTCCTAAGGCGATATAAAATGTCAGATGATAAAATTAATATGAATCATGGTGCCGGTGGAGAAGTGATGGCTAATCTAATCTCATCCACAATCTTGGATAACATTACTAAAAAGAGTGTGAATGGCGGTATTAGTTTGGATGCCCTTGATGATGGAGCATCAATACCTTTAGGAGATTATGAAATTGTCATGACTACTGATGGTCATACAATTGATCCGTTGTTCTTCCCCGGTGGAGATATTGGTAGAATTTCTGCTGCGGGAACCATTAATGACGTTTCCGTTATGGGAGCAAAGCCCTTGGCTATTTCAAATGCAATCATCATGCAGGAAGGTTTTCCCATTGAAGATTTGGATAAAATCATGAAATCCTTAAATGAAACCTGTGAAGAGGTTGACGTTGCTGTCATTACAGGCGATACAAAGGTCATGCCTCGGGATAAGCTTGACGGCATTGTAATGGTCACAACAGGTATCGGAATAGCCAAAAAAGGTGAAGTCATCCGTGACAGCGGTCTCGAAGTCGGAGACAAAATCATCATCACAGGCAGTCTGGGAGACCACGGCATGAGTCTGATGTCCTTTAGGGAAGGTTTCGGATTCGACACTGATTTGAAATCTGATGTGGCGCCAATGTGGAATATTATTGAAAAAGCCTTGGATGTTGGTGGGGTTACTGCAATGAAAGACCCTACTCGAGGCGGTTTTGCTAATGCTATTAACGAAATGGCTTCCAAGTCAGGAAACGGCATTGTCCTTGAGCAGGATGCAATTCCAATCAGGGAAGAGGTTCATGCCGTTTCAGAAATGCTGGGCATAGACCCATTTGAAGTTGCCAATGAGGGCAAGGTTGTAATGGGTGTCAGGCCGGATAAGGCAGAAGAGGTTCTTGAAGCTATTAAAAGTGAAAAATATGGAGAAAATGCAGCTATTGTCGGTGAGGTTGTTGAAGGAGAATACGTTATTGTAAACACTCCGATCGGTGGTGAACGTATCCTTGAAGCCCCTATAGCTGATCCTGTTCCAAGAGTTTGTTGAGGTGTTAAAATGGCTACTATTTTTACAAGAAGAGTAATTGCATATGTTATAGATTTCTTTGTTGTTTCATCATTTATGTGGATTATTTCATTTTTATTGTCAATGTTTGCTGGTTCAAACGGTTCATTCAAAATCTATAACTACTTCGTATATATCGTTCCGATTATCGGATTAATCTATTTTGTCTATTTGGAAAAAACAAAACAGACTACTGTAGGCAAATCCTTAATGTATTTGCGTGTTGTTTCCAGAAACGGTTATCCTATTACCTGGCTTCAGGCATTTGTTAGAAATCTGACCAAAATTTTCTGGTTCCCTGTCATTTTCGACTGGGCTATCGGCAGGTTTTTAAATTCTAACGAGAGGATTTTCGGTATCTTTACAAATACGTTGGTTGTTAATGAAATTCAATACTGATTCATATGGTTAAAAGAGTTCAGGTTCTATGGTATTTAAACAAGGATGATTTGGAGAATTATTGCTTGGATTTCAAGCCCTATCAGTCACATAAGCTTGACGGATATGAAATCTGTGACGTTGATGAGGATTTAATCTATGATTTGTGTGATAGGGATCCCGACAGGCTCGAGCCCCTGGGGTATTTTAAAAACAGAAAGGAAGTTGAAAATTATCTAAAAGATTACATTACCAACAATGAATATGACTTGGAGATCGGTTCACCGGAACTTAACTCTAAAATATCCGAAGCTACCAAAACCATTGACTTTACAGAGGAAGGCTACTACATTTCTGTAGGTGATGGCGACGTTGGAGATGGCGAAAATATAATTACTCACTGGTATGACACGCTTAAAAAAGAGTATAACAGCTCTTCAAAGGATAATGTTTGGGTACTGATGGTAACGGGCTATGATCCCTATGAACTTTCCCTGACCGGAAGGACCCTGGCACATATATTGTCTGATATTTTAAATATTAACGAAGCATCACTTGATTCTATGATTCCGAATAAAGGAAGAATCACAGTTGAGGAATGGAATGCAATCCTGGATAAGATGTATAAGAAAAACAAGCTGTATTTGGGATTGAATCGCGCTATCTAGATTATAATTTACACTCTTCACAATAGCTTTGATATCTGCATGACCTGCATTTGTTCGGGTTTTTGGTTGCAATGAAAGGCTTCTGGCCTTCAAATAGAGAATGCATTCTGTTTATTGTGAATTTTATTTCTTTTTCTATATTTTTGTCAAATTCCTCAACCCAAAATATGTTGTCGGTTCCCCTCTGTCTCAGCGCTCCTTTTATCGGCCTTTCATCACCGCTCATTTTTTTAAATGCAAGGCAATATGCTCTTACCTGATTTATCGTTGATGGGTAGGCCTTTGAACCTGGCTTGTCATCTATTATTACGATTTCATCAGGCATCATCCATATTTCATCGATGAATCCCCGTATTCCGTCTTCAGCCGACAGTACAAAGCATTCTCTTGTGAGGGTTTTCTGTTCTTTTGACATTTCGATGGCTTCTTTGAATGTTGCAGGTTCTGCACTTTCCAGAAATTTTTCTTCCAATTGGTTGTGAATGTCTGTTCCCTTTTTCATGGATTCTGTTTGTGGTGTTTTTATGCCTTTCATATACTGGAGATATATCTGATATTCGCAATATCCTTGTTGGTTTAACCAGCTTATGGGGAAATTGTTTTTACCTTCAATTATTTGTATACTTTCTATTGAAGGATGCTTTTTAAATGAGTAATCTTTAAATTTAATGACTTTGTTTTCCATGTTGGTTTTTCCTATTTTTTGGATGGTCTTCTCAGGATGAGTCCTGTCAGTTTTGTAATCTCTTCTAGGGGATAGTTGTCCTTATACATGGTGCGTGCAACCCTTTCAAGGCCCTGTTTTCTTCCATCTTCGAGACCTTTCTCGTAGGATGATTCACCACCTTCTTCTAAAGCCTTTTCATAGCCGGTTTCACGGCCTATTTTAATTCCTTCTTCACGGCCCTTTTCGAAACCCTGTTTGAAGCCAATTTCAATTCCTTCCTGACGGCCCTGGGCAAGTCCGATATCAATTCCACGTTCGTTGATTGTCTCACCGTCTTCACGTGTGTATAGGATTTCGTCTACGTCTTCAAGAACCTGTTCGGCCATCTCTTCGGCTAATTTGACCTTGACCTGGTCTTCCACCTGCTTCTGCATGATTTTCTTAACCTCGTCGCTTTTCATTCTGCGCTCAACTTCCTGGTTAATGAAATCATCATACATGTTTGAATCAATTCTAGCATCGATTTCTGCAGAAATCCTAGCTTCCAGCTTTTCCTTAAGTATTTCTTCGGTGTTAATATCGTTAATCATATTTTCAAGTGATGACTTATCCATAAGAATATCCCCATAATTGTAATATAATATTAGTACTTTTAGATATTTAAAATTTAAATAATAATTTTTTCAAATATTAAACTGATGAATTTCGATGATTTGAAAATAAACGATGACATTAAAAGTGCCGTTGATAAGATGGGTTTTTCTAAGTTAACTCCAATTCAAACAAAGGCAATCCCCGATGCCTTGTCCGGCAGGGATATCATCGGCCAGGCACAAACAGGTTCCGGAAAAACATTCGCCTTTTCGATTCCGATACTGAATAAGATTTTCATTCCGGATAAATCTCCCCAGGCTATTGTACTGTGTCCGACAAGGGAGCTGTGCATCCAGGTAACGGAAGAGATTAAGAAATTGTCCAGGGATATGGATAAGGTAAGGATATTGGCCGTTTATGGAGGCCAGGCCATCGGAAGACAAATTCGAGTGCTGAATAAGGGAGTCCATATTGTTGTTGGAACTCCCGGCCGTGTAATCGACCATATTGAGAGAGGAACTTTAGATCTGATCGGTGTAGAAACGGTTGTATTGGATGAGGCTGACGAAATGCTGGACATGGGCTTTAGAGATGATATTGAACTGATTTTAAGGCACACTCCAAAGCAGAGACAGACATTGCTGTTTTCGGCAACGATGAGGGATGATATCAAAAAGATTGCGAAGCTCTATCAGAACAATCCCAAATTTATCAAGATTTCAGATTCAAGAAAGACAATTCCAAAAATCAGGCAGTTTTCATTTAAAAGCGATGACAGGGATAAAATTGATGATCTGGTCAAACTGATAGAGTATTATGATTTTAATCTGTGGCTGATATTCTGCAATACCCGAAGAAGGGTTGACTTTGTCTACAGGAATCTGAAGAGAAGGGGATATCAGGTGGACAGCATCCACGGCGACATGACTCAGAAGGTCAGGGACAAGGTAATGAACAAGTTCAGGAATGGAAACATCTCCATTCTGGTTGCAAGCGACATTGCAGCACGTGGAATCGATGTAAGCGAAATAGATGTTGTCGTAAATTATGACATTCCGCAAAATCCTGAAGATTACATTCACAGAATCGGGCGTACCGCACGTGCAGGTGATTCCGGATATGCATTTAATATCGTTGCGCCATATGAAGCACATGACCTTGTTAAAATCAGAAAAAAATATAACCTGAATGTTAAAAATAAAAAAGTCCCAAGTCTTGAAGAGATTGAGAGAATAAAAAACAAAAAAGTAATGGATGATGTAAGGAAGTTAATGGAAAATGAAGATTTGGAAGATTACGTGAATGTGATTACATCATCTAAAATGGATGCTACAGAAGTTGCAGCGGCATTATTAAAAATGATGAGAGAAAAATGATTATTTTCTTCCATCGATAATATTGTATTTGATTTTTTCCGCTTCAAGCTCACGTACAAATGATTTGGTCATTTCTCCAACACATAATACTAGGACGTTCAATCCTTTACGTGCCGCATTTGCAGTTGCCTGAGGTGATGCAAACTGAATGTCAATTTCTAAATCGAGCTTATCAGCAACAACTCTTGAAATTGTACCTGCAATGGCAATCTTATCTATTTTTTCATTGTTTTTAGTGCCGTTTTCATAGACGTTTTTGATTAAGTTGATGTCTGCGGATTTGGATCCGCCTTCCTTGATGGTTGGCAAATTGATAATGGTTGCTTCTCCAACAGTCATGTCAATAATACCGGTTAAGTTAGTCAATGCCACATCTGAACCTGCTTCAGCGTCATCTAAAACAATACCTGTTGCATTTTCGTTTTTTGCATGAGCATATAAAACGCCGTCTTCCATGTAAAGGCCTACCATTTGGTCTTTTTTCAAGTCTTCACTTGCAATAGCCGGCCAGATTGTTTTATAATGATTCATTGTTTCCAAAACGGAATCAGAGTATTTTCTTAAACTGATTGCATCTCTCTTAACCTTATCGATACCTTTTTGGGTTATCTTATATGGTGATCTGCCGTCTTTTGAGGTAATGTAGCCTAACTCTATTAAAGTTTTGATGTTTTCTGAAACAGCTTGGATTGTTATATCTAATTTTTCAGCCAAATCTTTCTGTTTGAGATGCGGATCCTGTTTAGAAATCTCACTTAGGATTTGAAAATGAGTCAACGCACCTCTTTTTTTAAATGCTTTCATTTAATCCATTCCTCCTATTTTTTTAAAACATTTTTGATAAATTTATAAATTTATGTTGATATATTTTCATTTAATAATATATTAAACTTTTGGATAAATTCATCCTTTTTGTTAAGTGGAATGTATGCACCGCATGCCATTGCATGGCCTCCTCCAGTTCCGCCAACTTCACCGGACACTTCCCGAATAAGATTTCCGAAGTGGATGCCGTCATATGATAGAAATCTTGAACATCTGAGAGACACTTTAATTCCATCCGTATCCTCGATTTGCGTAAAGCCGATGATTGGCTTTCTCCAATTGCAGTAGCCCAGAATCATTCCGGTAATCGTTCCAACAATCTCAGGCTTTATGCCCGTTCCGTCAAAGTACTGCAGGTTTTCAAGTTCAATGATTTCATCGCCGTTTGCTACCTTTTCCATTGATGTTGCAAGATTGTATCTGTGCTTTCTGCTGATTTCTTCAAGTTCAACCAAAGCCCAGTCCCTGTTGCCTTTAAGGACTTCCATAGCTATTTTTTCCTCATGATTTCTTCCGCATGCATTCATTGCGGTTGAAAATTCAGCACCGTCCCTTAAAAAGCTGGATGGATCTTCCAAAAGAAAAGTGTATGAGTCTCCGATTAATATTTTTGGAATGTGTTCATAGTATTTTGGAGGAACCTCATTGATAATCATGCGGTTCAGTTCATTGTAAAGCTTTCCCTTTTCCGCATCGGTCAAATCAGACAGTGTCTTTCTTCTGATTCTCTTTTGTGTCTGGAAGAGTACCATGAATTCGTCTTTTGATAAATATGGGGGCAGTGTCTGTGCGTTTTTAATGGAGTCAAGTTCCTTATTCAGCATGGCACGGTCCTGCCTTGTCAGGGTGTAATCACTACCTGCCTCACATAAAATGCCGATTTTTTCCAGAACATCTGATTCTTCAGGTGTAACTCTTTTTAAGGTTGAATCAATTCCCAATTCATCCAATAATGCTTTTGATTCATTCTGATTATTTGTTATGGGCAGTTTAACGTCACTGAAATAGGAAAGTGCAATAAAAAGTTCCCTTGTGTTTCGCCCGTAGATGTTCAAATCGCTTTTATGAACATCCAGATACCCTTCATCTTCAGCATCGGCCTGTATGATTTCATTAAGTCCCTCAAAATGTCCGCTGTGAGTATTTTGCATATCTCCGATTGCTGATAAAACGCCAATCCAGCTCAAATCCTTAAATCCGAATTCCTTTGCAAGAAAATAGCACAGGCCTCCTCCACATACATAATATGACCCGTCAATACCGTGGTGAATCGGATTGATTTCAAGGAATGTGTAGTCCTTATTATTTTTATAATCCAGGTCTCTGATTGGCGGGTGGTGGTCCAGGATTAAAATGCCTGTGTCTTTTTTGGCTTTGCTGTCAATGTGCTGGCCTGAACCCAAATCGGAAAAGATGGTTAAGTCATGTTCCAAGTCAATATCGTCCAAAACATCCAAATTGACAAATTCAATGTCATGGGCTTTGCCTATCCTGTCAAGAATTGATGATAGGATTGCACCGGAGCATATTCCGTCGCAGTCAATATGTGAGTAAACCTTAATGCTTTTTGCGTTTTCAATCAGTTTCTTAGCTTCGCTGTATTGCTCGGCCATCAAAGGAGGAATTTCCATTTAAATCAGTTCCTGATTTCCTTAATTTTTAAACTGATTTCTTTAATGAGCTCTAATTTAGTATTATCATATTCAACCAGGACACGCCCTGATTTTTCATACCATTTTCCAGGATATGCTACCTTTTTTTGAATTTCATATGTAAAGCCTAATCTTTTCAATGCCCTTTCAATCTCCTCTATTGTAGGGGAGGATACTGCATTTTCCTTTGATATTTTTCTTCCTTCGCTTAAGCTTAAGTCTTTATCTAAATATTGTGGCCAAATAGTAATCATTATCTAATCTCCTTTTCAAATATCTCCAGGGCGTCCTTAACAACCAAATCCATATTGTAATATTTGTATTTGGCAAGACGTCCGGCAAATATGATGTTTTTTTCTTTTTCCATTTCAGCTTCATATAATTTGAATTTATCCAGATATTCCTGCGTCGGGTAAGGATAACATTTTTCCCCATTGAAACCAGGATATTCCCTCATTATTGCAGTCTTTCCTTCAATGTCCTGTCCGGTTAACTTTTTAAACTCGGTAATTCTGGTGAAATAGGGGTCATTCGGATAATTGACAACGGCTACTTCCTGATAGGAATCTTCGTCCAATATTTCATAGACGAAATTAAGGCACCTGTAAAGCAGTTCGCCGTATTTGTAATCGTAAAAGTAATCGATAGGACCTGTATAAATCAGTTTTTTGGAATAATTGATTTTATTGATGTATTGTTTATAATCCGCCTTGAGGCCAACGTGAATGTTGTCTGATTCAATCATGCGTTCACACATTTTGGTAAAGCCTTCCTTTGGCATTCCCTGATAGGCATCTTCAAAGTACCTGTCGTCATGGTTGAATCTGAATGGGATTCTTGAAATGACTGATGGGCTTAGATTGGCGGCTGATGTTCCCCATTGCTTTTCAGTGTAGTTTTTAAAGAGTTTGTTGTAGATGTCACGGCCGGCATTTGCCAGGACAACATCTTCAGATGACTTTATCTCTTTGATGTCTTCCCTGTGCTCATCTATCCAATCGCGCATGGAATCTTCATCCAAATCAAGGTCGTAAAGCTTGTTTAAAGTGTCAATGCATATAGGCATCACAACAAGTTTGCCGTCAACATAGCTCAGAACCCTGTGTTCATAGTCAATCCATTCGGTAAACCTTGACAGGTAATCGTAAACTTTCTTTTCTTTGGTATGAAAAATATGCGGCCCGTATTTTTGAATCAGAAGGCCGTCATCATAGAAATCATAAACGTTTCCTCCGATGTGGTCTCTTTTTTCTATTATCAAAACCTTTTCATCCAGTTCATTGGCAATTCTTTCAGCCAATGTCAAACCGGACAGGCCGGCTCCAACTATTACATAATCAAATTCCATTATATCACGCCTTTGAAGTATAAATTGATGATTCTATTGCCGTTGTCATTGAAGATAAAAGCATTTTGGATTTCATATCACTTTGATGTATCTTTTTAAGTTTATTAACCTTTTCAAGAAGCAATCTGTTTTCAGCTTTTGTAAATGGAGAGTTTCTCCAGGTATTCGTCCAGTGCAACAGGTGTGGATTGATAGAAACTGTCTGAACCTCTTTTGAAAAGCCTTCAGTTTTTTCCCTGCAGTAAATATATGACTCCATCAAATCATCAAGCAGTCTGACATTGACGGTATTTGTGATTGACTTGTCATCGGGCAAATCCCTTATATAATAATCATAACACATGAAATTGTTTAAATAGACTATTCCTTTTGCATTTAGAAATGCTTCCACTGTAAATGCCAGGTCGTCTCCTGAAATGAATGGCTGGAAACGGATATTGTTGTCCATAATCAATTCCCTTTTAAATATTTTGCTCCAGACGGAAGGTGCCATTTTCAATAAATCCGGCTCCTGTTCGATATTGTCGATAACGATGGTGTCTATCGGACCATCCCTTTTATAGGTAACTTCCAAATCCCTCCCATAAAGGAACTTTTCAAGGAAGTTATCCCATACGAAATCGGAAACATTTAAAAAATTTGCTGTTTGAAAGGTTTCATCAGGATAGGCATGTTCCAAATCATCCTCATATGGAGAATATGACTTTTGGACATGTCCCCCATATTCAAATATGCGTCTGAATCTTGCAAATGCCATCTGTGCATTGTTTTCAGTGACTGCTTTATATAATACTTCACAGCAGTCAGGAGTGTATCTGTCATCCGGATCTAAAAACATGATGTAGTCTCCGGTGCATGCTTCAATGCCTGTGTTACGCGGAGTATAGGCGGCACCTGAATTTTGCTCGTGATGAATTGCAATGCAGCAGTCATATTTTTCAGCGTATTCGTCAATAATCTTATCTGATCCGTCAGTTGAACAGTCGTTAACCATGATGATTTCCAGATTCTCATTTCCTATTGTCTGGTTAATTAAAGAGTCGATTCCGCCTCGAAGGTGGTCACCAACATTAAATATTGGTAGAATAATGCTTATCTTATCTTCCATTAGAATCTCTCCATTCTTTAAATAACAATTCCATCATATCTGGAACCGTGTAAGTGTCAGGGTAAATATGATTGACTTTATAGTCGTCAAGGACTTTTCCTGTAATCGGACCTATTGCAACAGTTAACAGCTTATCGGATAGTAATTCGCTAAGTTTTTCTCTGTCTTCAGAAATCTTGAAGAAATTGTGCACCGTCAATGGACTTGTAAATGTAATTGCATCAATTTCACCCTTTTCAATTTTTGATATCAGCTCCTTTACGCTTTCATCATCCATCGGAAAGAGTGATTTATAGGCTTCAGCTATAATGACTTCATTATCAAGCTCTTTCAATCCTTTAGGCAATGTGTCTCTTGCAGAAGCGGTTCTTGGTATGCCTATGGTTTTATTTCTGATGTCTAACCTTGTAAACTCTTCAACCAATCCTTCAGCGGTAAAATCACTTGGCATTAAATCCGGAGTGATGCCCTGCTTTTCAAGAAGTGAACCGGTCTTGTTCCCGATAACGGCAACTTTGCAGTTCAAATCATTGAAAAAATCCGGATAAAACAGGTTAAAGGAATCGATTGTTGTTGGAGAGGTAAAGACAATCCAATCAAGACAATCCTTATTTCTAACCAAATCCTTTAAGGAATCACTGTTAACAGGTTTCAGGTCGAGTGTCGGTGCAAGCACTGCACTTCCACCTAATTTCTCTACAATTTCACAAGCTTTTTTAGCTCTATCCGCAGGTCTTGTAATTGCTACAACGGGTTTTTTCATTATATTTACCTTCAATAACTTATAATGTTATATATTTTGATTTTGTTTGTTTATATTATTTGTGTTAGATTTAAGTTGAATTAAAGATGGAAATATTTTTATCTTATTGTTTTTTCAGGGCAATTTTACAATATCATTAGAATTTTACTCTTTTGTTAAAATATTCAGTTAACAGTAGTTTAAATCATAAATGCACATTTGTGCTTTTGCACACTTCGAAAATATTTAAATGCTGTGGAGTTCAATATTAATTCAGCTTTTTGAAAGTTAATGGTTATAATAGTTGTGTATTA
>JAFZMD010000010.1 GCA_017553445.1 Methanobrevibacter sp.
ACAATTCTAATAATTCTATCAGTCTTACTCATCTATACCAACTCTAATTCAAAACCAATTTCTGCCATGGATTCAATAAAATCAGGAAACGAAACATCAAAAACTTCTCCGTTAACTATCTCAATATCATGCTTTAGACCAATCAATGAAAATGCCATGGCCAGCCTGTGATCACCGCAGGAATCAACAATTCCCCCTGAAACTCCTCCAGTGATACTCATACCATCTTCAAACTCCTCCAGCTTGCAATTGAGTTTTTCAAGCTGTCTGCAGGTAGTGTCAATCCTATCAGTTTCCTTAACTCTTGCATGCTTGACACCAGTAATGTTTGTAGTTCCTTCAGCCATTGCTGCAAGAACAGCCACGGTAATCAGCAAATCCGGAGCATTGGATAAGTTAATATCAATCCCCTTAAGTTTGCCGTCGGATGAAATTTCAACATAATCATCATGAACCTTAATGTCTGCACCCATCTTTTCCAATATCCCCAATATTACCTTATCTCCCTGTTTGGAGTTTTTAAATAAATTCAAAACCTTAGCATGACCACCATTAATTGCAACACAGGCAAGCAAATATGATGCAGAAGAAAAATCTCCTTCAACTGTATAATCACAGGATTTATATTCCTGTTTTTTTACCTTAAACTCATCAATACGACAAACATTATATTCTTTTGTACACTCTTCATGCTTTGCATAAAATCCCTTTAAAACATGGACACCAAATTTTTTCATGATATCCAGTGTCATGTCAACATAAGGACGTGACTTGAACTCCGGCAGGACAAATAATGTAACACCCTTATCAGACAATGGTGAAGAGATTAGAATTGAGGAAATATACTGTGAACTGACACTGCCAGAAATGTTGGTTTCACCGCCGACATAACCTGGCTTAATTAAAATTGGTGCTTTTCCATTATCATTAATTGATTTTGCCTCAATTCCCAGATAGTTAATGGAATTGATAAGCAAATCCATTGGACGAGTTTGTAAAGACTCATCGCCAGTTAAAATAACATCATTATCCGACAAACTGGATATGCTGGTCATTAAACGTAGAGTGGTACCGGAATTGGCTAAATCTATTGGATCTTCACTTGAATTATGTAACTTTCCCCCAGTTCCGATAACTTCCAGATAATCATCTTTTTTTGTAATTTTAGCCCCTAAAGTTTTACAGACATTTATGGAAGCCAATGTATCTTCAGAATATAACATATCATACAGTTTTGAAGTGCCTTCAGCAAGTGATGCTAAAATAACTGCCCTGTGAGAATAACTTTTTGAAGGGGGAGCTTTAACAACTCCACCAATATTGGAAATATTTTTTACTTTAAGATTCATTTATATCTAATTTAAAATATGGACAAAATAAATAATAAATTTACCTATAAAAAAAGATTTTTCCGACAAAAAATGTTCTATTATAAATACTTTTTGTTATGAGTGAGGACAATTTTTATCACTCAGGACAATATTTATCAGTGAGCTCAACAAGCTTTAAATAGGTAAATATTTATAATAACAAACGGACATCAAAATTGATGTCTTATCATATAACAAAATTCAGCATTTAAGTCTAATGTATTAACATTAGATAAATAGGGTGAGATTTCAATAATTAATAGGCTCATGTGAATCATTAAATATTTAGTGAAAAATCAACTATGCTTTCACTAACACATCACCAAATCAAAAAAGGTATGTATCTCACCCTAAAACTACATTTTAAAATTACCCTCCAAAATTAGTAAAAATCTAAATAATAAGGAATTAAAAAAAGAAAATAAGTAAGAAGCAATAATCTATCTTATTACTTCCAAAATCATATCTAAGTTTTCAGATTGTAAAATATCAACCTTTTTACCTGATGCTCCTACAATCTCTTTTTTAATGTTTAACATGTCTTCACTGACTGTCAAATCACCAATAGCCAGTTCATGATTTTCAGCCAAAACAGAATCGATTTCATCCAATGGAGTTGATTTCAAATAACCGATGATTTTACCGGCGTCTCCTTTGAATTTAGGTCCGATTTGAGACATGTCAGGTTCAACTTCAATGATTTTCTCATGAACTTCAGGTTTTCCGGATTTAATAGCTAAATCCTTGATTTTTAATGTACCCTTAATGTCATCTGCAAACTCTTCAAAGATGTTGATTAAGTCACTGTCTGTTGTGTAGACATTAACTTCAGAAAGTTCTGCATTTAAAGGTATTTTTGAAGCTGATTTAAATCTTCTAACCTCATCAATCAAATCAATGGTATTGTCTCCTTTTAACTCAAATTCCTCACTGATCAATTCTTCATTTACTTCAGGCCATAAGGTAGTGTGAATTGATTCATCATCAAAGTATTGATATACTTCTTCTGCAAAAAATGGAGTGATTGGAGCGAGCAATTTAAGTGAAGTCTCAACAACTGTTCTTAAAGTATATTTGGCAGCTCTTCTTGACTCATCACTAACATCGCTGTACAATCTGTATTTTACTGCTTCAATATATTCATCACAGAAATCGTGCCAGAAGAATCTTTCAATTGATGTTATTGTCTCAGCAAAGTTATATTCGGCAAATGCATTGTCAACTTTGATGTTTAAGCTGTTTAATTTTGACAATATCCATAAATCCAGCGGTCCCAAATTATCCTTTACATCATCATATGACACTTCTTCATCAAATATCTGCATGCTGATGAATCTGAATGCATTCCAGAATTTTCTGAGGAATCTGTATCCGTGCTTTATCTCTTTCCATTCAAACTGTACATCAGAACCAGGAACACTGTTAGCTGCCCATGTCCTTAATGAATCTGCACCATACTGTTCGATGACTTCTTCAGGTCCGACAACAAACTCAGGTCTTGATTTACTCATTTTATTTCCGTCTTCACCAAATACCATACCGTTGATTACAATATCGTCAAATGGCTTTTGACCGGTTAATGCTATACATCTGAGGGTTGTGTAAAATGCCCATGTACGGATGATATCGTGTCCCTGCGGACGGATATTTGATGGGAAATGATTAATGTAATCCTCATCAGGCCAGCCTACAATGGATAACGGGGAAATAGATGAATCCATCCAAGTATCCAGAACATCTTCTTCTGGGATAAATTCTTCACAGCCACATTCACATGCATGTTTAGGTTTATCTACTGTTGGATCAATAGGCAAATCTTCAACTTCAGGCAATATTACCTTTCCACAGTCTTTACAGTACCAAACAGGGATAGGGGTTGCAAATATTCTTTGCCTTGAAATACACCAGTCCCATTCCATGGAATCTGCCCAGTTAATCATACGGGATTTCATATGTTCAGGCACCCATTTCATTTCATCG
>JAFZMD010000001.1 GCA_017553445.1 Methanobrevibacter sp.
AATCACAAAATAATGCCAAAAATACATTGGCTGAAATACAGGAGCTGATAAAAGGAAACGGCACTGCAACATTAATCATTGATGATCCTTTCGGCCAGAGTAATATTGTAAGTGATGATGTGGAAATATCTGAAATTCCTGATGAGGAATTGAAAAATCTAAAAACGGGCTTTTCCCATATTGAGGATAATTAAAAAAAGAAATTAGTGGAAAAAGATTATTCTTCTTCCTCTTCTTCTTCAGTTTCTAGTGAAAAACTAGCAAATGAATCTTCTTCTACAACATCTTTTAATTTCAATGTTTTTTGAACATCCATTGCTAAAGCGTTACAGTCTGCTTTAATAGCTTCTAAGTGTAATAAAATTCTTTCTTTTTCCTGATTGATTCTTTCGATGTTAGTGTAAGGATAGGTTGATTCCTTAAGCATTTCATATTCGATTGTAGTGTAAGGATAATCGTTTAATTGCTTACATACATTTTTTAGAACTTCGCCTAAGAATTTGTTCATTTCAACTTTTACTCTTTCCCTAATCATCTTGTCATCATCAAGATTTTCTTTCATTAAACGGACAACTTCTGCTTTAGCAAAAGGTAATTTTTCTTCATCTTCGTCAACGAATTCTTCATTTTGTTCTAAAATTTCTTCTTCTGACATAATAAATCACTTCATTATTTTATATAAAAATATTGTGCAAAAATAATCAAGTTTGAAAAAAAATTATCATTACATCAATATCAATTATTATATTTATTCAAAGTCTTATTTAAAACTATGCATTATTTTACATTTACGAATAATAATTGCAATAGAAATAACTATAAGTATTAAAATAATTAAGTAAAAAATCAATAATTTTGATACTTCCAAAATTTGAAAAAATCGATTAAAAAAAATAAAAATAAGTAGCATAAAAGCTACTTTAAATTACCTTTTCTTTGAAATATTTGAACTGCAAAGAGCAAATGAAAGCAAAGCAAATACAATTAACAAAGCAATTGGAATACCAGTTTCTTTCATTTCAATACTTGCATTTGCAACTTCACCCAAATCCTTAACAATAAAGCCATAACCTCCAAATCTGGAATTTAAACCTGGATTGAATGGATTTTGAGGATCAATAATATTTTTAATAATTTCCACAATGCATTCAGCAAGATTATTTTCCAGATTATAATCAAAAGTATCGGAGATTGCAGAAACCACATTACTGACCAAACCTTCCTTTTTGGCAACAGCCTTAATATTCAGGAAAGTTTTCTCACCACTATCCAATGATTTGATATGCCAGATATGATTGACATCATCATAATCCCCAGATGCTGCAAAAGCTGATTCAAATTCAAGAGAATCATCAATGATTTCTGTAACGTTAATGTTTCTGGCAGTATCCGGACCATTATTAGTAAGTTCAATCCTATAACTGATTAAATCGCCAACTGCATACTGCACTTTTTCAACCATTTTTGTAATGGCCAAATCCGCTGCAGGAGCTGCAGTGACAGTTTTTTCTGCCTTATCATTGGAAGGATTATAATCGTACTGGTCAGCCTTAACAACGACAACGTTATTAAATTCGCCGGTCCTATCAAAGCGAGTTATTATTGTCAGTTCTTTTGTCTGGCCGGAGGCAATATCTCCGACATACCATAGTCCTGCTGTTGAATAAGTTCCATCACCCTGTGCACTGATGAAGGTTAAGCCTTCAGGCAATGATTCAGATACAACAACACGGGTTGCGTCACTTGGACCATTATTCTTAACGATTAATGTCCATTTCACGGATTCCTTATAATTAACTGCACTTTGATTAGCCAATTTGATTACTTCCAAATCGCATGCGGGAGCCACATTGACTATTGATTCGTCCTTATTGTTATTAGGATAATAATCATATTCTTCTGCATCAGCCGCAACAATATTTTTGATTTCACCAATAGCTTTAATTCTTGCTATAATCTCTAAAGTCTGGGATTCACGTACTTCAAGACAGCAGAATTTCCAGAAACCGTCGGTATAAAAACCTTTAGTTGCATTATAACTGACAAATTCAAGGCCTTTAGGCAGAATATCACTTATTTCAATTGAATTTGCTTTATCCGGACCATTATTTCTAACAGTTATAGTCCATTTAACCAGATCATTGTAATTTGGAGAAGTATTATTGACTCTTTTGGAAATTTCCAAATCAATAGCAGGATAGACTTCTATTGACTTAATCGCTTTATTATTGGCCAGATTATAATCATATTCTTTTCCTGTGACATGCACAACATTGGTAAAATTACCTGTTTTGACAACACTGGTAATTATTTCCAAACTAACCGTCTCGCCAACATTCAAATTGCCGATAGACCATATTCTACCATTATAATAACCTTTGCTTGCATCTGATTTAACCAATGCAAAAGCATCAGACAATATTTCACTGACTTCAACACCAGTCGCCTTATCAGGACCATTATTTTTAACAACAATGATCCATTTAAGGTTGCTCTTATACAATGGAGTTTCTGTGCTTACGATTTTTGTGATTTCCAAATCTGTGGAAGGTGGAACATCAATAGAGGAATTATCCTTATTGTTTGATTTGTTATAATCATATTCGTCTCCTGAAACGTTTGCATTATTAGTCAGCAGTCCGGTTTTATTGATGTATGTTACAATTTCCAATGTTTTAGATGAAAATGCATTTAAAGTGCCTACAAAGAATTTTTCACCAGTGAAATTGCCTGTTGTACTTTTAACAATTAAACCTGAAGGCAAAATATCATCAACAAAGACATTGTGAGCATCATCAGGCCCGTTATTTCTAACAGTTAAAGTCCATTTAACCAAATCATGATAATTTGGACTTGTGTTATTTACTGATTTGATAATCTCCAAATCAGAGGCTTTAGGCACATCAATAATCTTATCTGCAACATTATTTGTCTTATTGATATCATACCCATTGCCGCTAACAGAAGCAGTATTTCTAATAGAACCGGTTTTATTTACCAGACAGACAATCTCCAAACTGGCAGAAGCACCTTTAGCCAGATTACCAATCGTCCAGACACCATTAACATAACTGCCAATAGAAGCAGCAGATGAGCGATAAATCAAACCTGCAGGCAACACATCACTAACCTTAACGCCAGTTGAAGCATCAGGACCTAAATTCCTAACAGTCAAAGTCCACTTAACCAAATCACGATAATTAGGAGCCGTATTGTTAACAATTTTTGTTACAGCCAAATCCGCAGCCTTAGGAACTGAAATAGTTTTTGATGCATTGTTATTGGCCAAATTATAATCATACTCTTTACCACGAACACCCGCAGTGTTTTTAATGTTTCCAGTTTTATTAACCAAAGTGATTATTTCCAAGCTTTTAGACTGGCCAACATTTAAAGTACCAACAGACCATTTTCCATTGGCATAATTACCATTGGAACTCTTAAAAATCAAACCTCCAGGAATAACATCAATTACAACAACTTCAGTTGCAGTATCAGGACCATTATTCTTGACAGTCAAAGTCCACTTAACCAAATCGCCATAATTAGGACTTGTTACGTTGGATGTTTTTGTTATAGCCAAATCTGCAGCTTTTGCAACAATGATTGAAGCTTCAGCATTATTGTTCGTTTTACCAATATCATACTCATTGCCGGTAACAGAAGCAGTATTTCTAATAGAACCAGTCTTGTTAACCATACAGACAATATTCAAACTGGCAGAAGCGCCTTTAGCCAGATTGCCGATAGTCCAAACACCATTGGAATAACTGCCAAGAGAAGCAGAAGAAGACTGGTAAATCAAACCTTCAGGCAAAATATCGTTCACCTTAACGCCACTTGAAGCATCAGGACCCAAATTCCTAACAGTCAAAGCCCACTTAACCAAATCATGATAATTAGGGGCAGTATTGTTAACAATTTTTGTTACAGCCAAATCAGCAGCCTTAGGGACTGAAATAGTTTTTGATGCATTGTTATTGGCCAAATTATAATCATGTTCCTTTCCGACAACTGATACTTTATTGGTTAAAGAACCTGTTTTATTTACTAAAGTCACAATTTCAAAGCTCCTAGACTGGCCAACATTTAAAGATCCTATTGTCCACTTGGAATTTGCATAATTTCCTGTAGAACTTTTAATAATTAAACCAGAAGGCAACACATCAGTTAAAACTATATCGTTTGCAACATCAGGACCATTATTCCTGACAGTTACGGTCCATTTAACCAAATCACCATAATTAGGACTTGTTACATTAGATGTTTTTGTAACAGCCAAATCAGCCGCATTTGCAACATTAATAGAAGCTTCAGCATTATTGTTCGTTTTATCAATATCATACTCATTGCCAGTAACAGAAGCAGTATTCTTAATAGCACCAGTTTTGTTGACTTTAGAAACAATATTCAAACTGACAGAAGCACCCTTAGCCAAATTACCAATCGTCCAGACACCATTGGAATAACTGCCAACAGAAGCAGAAGAAGAATGATAAATCAAACCTGAAGGCAAAATATCGTTCACCTTAACACCGCTTGAAGCATCAGGACCCAAATTCCTAACAGTAATCGTCCACTTAACCAAATCTGCAAAATTAGGATTAGTTATATTAACAACTTTTGTAACAGCCAAATCCGCAGCCTTAGGAACATTAATCGCTTTTGATGCTTCATTATTGGCCAAATTATAATCATGCTCTTTTCCAGTAACGCTGGCAGTATTTTTAA
This sequence comes from Methanobrevibacter sp., assembly GCA_017553445.1. Taxonomy (GTDB): domain Archaea; phylum Methanobacteriota; class Methanobacteria; order Methanobacteriales; family Methanobacteriaceae; genus Methanocatella. Next base: position 4,732 of record JAFZMD010000001.1, read on the forward strand.
TGTTTCCAGTCTTATTAACCAAAGTGATTATTTCCAAGCTTTTAGACTGACCAACATTCAAAGTACCAACAGACCATTTTCCACCAGCATAATTACCATTAGAGCTTCTAAATACCAAACCGCTAGGAACTACATCAGTTACTGTAACTTCATGGGCAATATCGGGACCATTATTCTTAACAGTTAAAGTCCATTTGACCAAATCGCCATAATTGGGACTGGTTACATTAGCTGCTTTAGTGATAGCCAAATCAGCTGCTTCACTAACGGTTATTTTTTGGGAATCCTGATTATTTGTTGTATTCCAATCGAATTCTGTTGCAGAAACTGTAGCCTTATTAATAATCTCTCCGGTTTTATTGACCAAAGTGGTAATTTTAAGGGTTGCGGTTTTACTTTTTGCCAAATTGCCGATATTCCAAACACCATTGGAATAGCTGCCAACAGATGCTGTTGATGAGCGATAAACCAAACCCGCAGGCAAGACATCGTTCACCTTAACGCCGGTTGCATCATTTGGACCGTTATTAACAACATTAATTGTCCAAACAACCTGATCATGATAATTATACTCTGAATAGGTTGTGCCTTTGCTGACCGCCACATCAATCTGTGATTTTACAACGAAAGTCGTCTGATTTGAAATTGCCTTATAATAATTGTCTTCAAAATGCGTTGCAGTTACAGTATAGGTTCCTACTTTTAAATTATTAAGTACTTTACTGACTTCTCCCAAATAATTTGATTTTAAAGTATTATTATAGACAACAGTTCCATCGGAATGTTTTACAGTCAATAAAACATCAATATTGTATTCTCGGGAATCCTGATACAGCTGTCCGCTGTTTGTTGCCCCCAATACCGGAGTTTCACCGTTGACTTTAATGTATCTGTTGGATGCCGCATTGTAAATTGCATTTGAAACAGCCAAATTATCATAATCCGCAATATTGTTTCCTCCATATATTATAGCACCGATTTTTTCGCTTTCACCGTAATAGATATCCTTTGCATAAATCGGGAGTGCATAAACCCAAGCCTGATTTTTTGTCATTACATTGTTGGTTACTTTTAAATCCTTACCGGATTTGTCATAGTAAATTGCACTGCCGTTTCTTGCCACATTATATTCAAATTTATTGTTATTTACGCTGTCTAAAGTCCCATTAATATAAATAGCTCCTCCCAATCCGTCATCTTTAACATTCGGATTGGCGATAGCAGTATTATATCTGAAAGTTGAACTTTGAACAGTTGTGGATTCGCCATTTACAAAGACTGCACCAGCATTATGTTCAGCACTGTTGTAATTGAAAGAGGAATCATAAATGCCCAGTGTTTTTGTATCAACAAAGACAGCACCACCATCAATAGATGCATAGTTGTTATCAAAATTACAGTCACTTATTGTAATGCTGTATCCTGCCAATTTTATTGCACCTCCATAAGGAGCGGAGTTTGATTTGAAATCGCAATCAATAATATTGAGATTCATTGAGTTTATGCCATCGACATTTGATATTGCACCCCCATAATCATTTGCAGTATTTGATTTGAATGTACAGTTTCTGATTGTACCTGAACAGTGGGAAGTTAATGCACCCCCGAAATCTGCAGAATTTCCTTCAAATACACAGTTTTCATAGGTAATTCCATCCCTAAGACAGCTTGCACCTCCATGAGACAGTTGGCTGCCGGTTACGGAAACCGCCTTATTTCTAATAAACTTACAATCTTTTATCAATGAATTTGTAATGAATTCTTCTTTTCCTACCTGAATTGCACCTCCATATACACTTCCACCATTTGGATTATATACGCTGTTTGATTCAAATAAACAATTCAATATTCGCGTATTATAACCATAAGCTCCAATAGCACCGGCAGTTATTGCTGCACTATTATTTATAAACTCAGAATTTTTTATCAAAAGGTTACGTCCGTAATCTGGGTGATTTTCTACATAATACTCAGTATATATTGCTCCACCACCCCTAGATGCATAATTGTTCTGGAATAGACAATTGTCAATCTCTACATCTTTTCCATAAACTAACATGGCACCGCCAGAACGGCCGTTACCATTTTTAAAGATTAAATTTGAAAACGAAGAACCTGAACCTCCATATTCAACCACAAAAATGCTGGATAATCCCTTTGCATCGAAAGTGGCCTGGGAAGTTGAAGTGAATGTAATGTTTTTATATACGATGATATGGGATTCGGCCCTATCTGTTGTAAATTCACCGTTTAGAATAAGCGTGTCGCCATCGCTTAAATTGTAATGAATCAGATCTTGAATTTTTGAGAATTTTCCACCGTTTACCACTAAAGCATTTCCTTGTGAAAGTATATCCTGTTGAGAATTTCCTAGTTTATCTTCATCAATTGCATTAATACTGCAGTCTGCTTCAACGCCCAATGCATCTGCACCTGTTGACGTATCATTTAAATCCATTGCATTAACATTGTTAATTGCAAATAGGATTAATGAAATAAAGCATACGGCAATTAAGAAATTTTTGCTAATAGCTATCTTATTTTTAAACATCTTTTTGTCTCCTTTTCGAGGAAAGTAATAGCAAGCATTAATTAACAAAAAGCTATTAATCAGCAATTAACCTTTTTATTTTAACCAAAATCTTGAAAATCATATCAAATTGAAAATTTATTCAAAATTGAGTGAATTAAAAGCCGGCTATCTATGTAGCCAGCCTACACCTCATAATTTAGAACAAATATAAGATCATAATTCAACAATTTCGGACAATTTTACAACATGACGACAATTTTGTCAAAACCTCGTAATATTGTACCAAAATAAAAGATAATCTCATAAATCCTCTAAAATCCAATTAATACAAATTAATATTTATATTTTTGCTTTAAACTGAATATAACTTTACTTTATTAAGAAATATTCCTTTTACATTAGAATTTTACTCCATGATATGAAAACATTAATTAACAGGTAAAAATATAACAAGAAATAACTTAAAAAAAAGGAGAAGTAATATGAAAAAAAGGTGTATATCAATACTTTTAATATTCTTACTGTTATTTTCATGCATCAGTCAGGTATCTGCAACAACCACAGTTTTTCTAACATGCGACAACATTAACGGTGACAGTTCAGATGTTGATATGCTAAACTCCATAAAAAGCTATGTAGAGGAGCTAAGCAATGGCCAGATTAAGGTGATAGTGGATGAAGAGTCCCCAAGCCCCGGAGAAGCTTCAAGGGGAATTGAAAGCAGTGCCGATGCAATTGTAGACCTCGCAGCAGCAGACCCTGGAAACCTGCTCATCCTTGCAAAGCATACAGTCAACACAGGCAAGAAGATATTCTATGTAAACACAGGAGACTTTGATTTGGATAGCGCAAATTCACTTAGAAGAGCTTGGGACGACAATTATTCATCAACAATATTTGCCGGACTGAATTCACCGGGCAAATTCCTGAATGACTCAGGCATTACATATATCCAGCCACTGAAGAAGTACCCCGATGCATCACACAAGGGAAGTTTGAAGGGAAATAACGAAAATGTCAATAAATACATTGCCGAGCAAATAGTTGAAAATATCGGTAATAACAATTCCAGAAACTACAATAATGATTTGGTCATTACTCACGAGTTATCCCCATCAGAAATGGCCAAAGCAAGCCAGGAATTATATGGAAGTGACGATAAAGAGATGACAGGCACATACAATTCATATACTGCCCCACAGGTATTATATATGACAAGTTCATATCTGAATGGAAACGGACTTTCAACTCCTAAAGAGTACGGCGAGCCAACAGATCCCGAACAGTACTCAACATTTGCCAAAAATTCATATTCCATCAATGATTATGTAAAGATGGGAGGAATAGTTAAAAATTTCATGGACGAAAATGGAAGGGCGCCGAATTACATAGAATATGACGGTGCAAAAATCAGCTATTATGACTTGTTATACAATTTTGCCAAAATAACTGAAAATCATACAGATAACAGCCACATGGATTTTGCAAAGGAATATCATTTTGAAAAAGTTAATGAATCAATTCTTTTAAGTTCATTCCCATATGTTTTAGCGATAGTCATTTTAATATTAGCATGTGTTGGATTAAGGAAAATAAGGCGAAAATAGATATATAATATAACAACAAATAATATACTGGTGAATTTATGAAAAGATATATATGTGAATTAATAGGAACTATGGTTCTAGTGTTATTCGGATGCGGAAGTGCAGCTATCGCAGGATCTGTGCTTGGTAACTTGGGAATAGCAATGGCATTTGGTTTATCAATCGTTGCAATGGCCTATGTCATTGGAGACATCTCAGGATGTCACATTAACCCAGCAGTATCCATAGGATTATGGATTGATGGAAGAATGGAAACTAAAGACTTGATTATGTATATTATTTTCCAATGTATCGGTGCAATCATCGGTACTGCATTACTTGCAGCAATAATCAATACTGCACCAAGTCTTGGAGGATACATGGCTACCGGATTAGGTCAAAACGGATTCGGAGCTGCATCAAGCGTAGGAATTAATGTATATGGTGCATTAATTACTGAAGTTATTTTAACCTTTGTATTTGTATTTACAGTACTTGGAGTTACCAGAAGTGAAAAAACAAGTGTTGTTGCAGGAATTGTAATCGGTTTAACCCTTGCATTTGTACACATCATGGGAATTCCATTAACAGGTACATCAGTCAACCCTGCACGTAGTTTAGCACCTGCCCTATTTATGGGCGGAGTAGCTCTCCAACAAGTATGGGTATTTATTGTTGCACCAGTTATAGGTGCTGTAATTGCCGGTTTAGCACACAAAGGATTATATGATGGGGAATAAACAATTCCTCACTTTTTTCATTTTTTAGCTATCACAATCAAAATATAATCATTCTCTTTTTTATAACTCTCAACACTGACAAAACCTGCATCAAGCAGATATTTTTCCAATTCCGATGCGGTGTAAACCGTCATTCCTTCAACGGAATTTAACCACTTTTCATCATCAGGATGGTTCCCGTCAGTTCCCTGGGCTATCATGAATTGACCGTTAGGTTTAATGATTCTTGAAACTTCCCTAAAAGTGTTTGCAATATCCGGCCAGAAATAAATTGTTTCAAATGCAGATACCAAATCATAGGTCTCATCATCAATTGGCATATCACTGACATCCGCTTGGATAATCCTGCATTTTTTATCATCAATAGCTATTTGATTTCTTTTAATCGATTCTTTTACAGATACATCAGAGTAATCAAGCCCGTCAACATTATTTGCAGTTAACTTAAGGAATTTTTCAATATTAACACCGCCCCCGCAGCCGATATCCAATATCATATCATTTTTTCCAACATCAACGTATTCAAAAGCAAACTCCGAGATAGGCTCATGATTCTTATTCATATTTTCAATTGTTTCAACACCTTCTTTCCCATGAGGTTTCATGCATTGTGTGATTTTTTCAGCTACCATTTAACCAGACCAATTTCCATTAATTTAATTAAGATTAATCCAATTATAATATTTAAATATTATAGAAACGATATTAATTATATAAGGTGAATATATGAAAATCGTTGTTGCAATTGGCGGATCAATTCTATTAAAAGATTATGATAGTACAAGATTCAGGCAATATAGTGAAATTTTAAAAGAATTATCTAAAGAACATGAATTATTCGTTGTAGTTGGCGGAGGAAAACCAGCTAGAGAGTATATTGGTGTTGTTCGTGACTTGGGAGCCGGTGAAGCTCAATGTGATGACATTGGAATCGAAGTTACCCGAATAAACGCCAAATTATTGCTGTCTGCACTTGGAGATGCTGCTTATCAAAGAGTACCTCACAATTTCCAGGAAGCTTTGGAATTTGCATCAAGCGGCAAAATCATTGTAATGGGCGGAACTGAACCTGCACACAGTACTGATGCAGTTTCAGCCATTTTGGCCGAATATGTACATGCAGACAAACTAATCAATTTAACATCAGTAGATGGAATGTACACTAAAGACCCAAATAAATATGATGATGCAGAACTTGTAAGTGAAATAACAGCTACAGATTTGCTCGATTTCCTTAACGGCAAAGACATGAAAGCCGGAACCTATGAATTCTTTGATACCACTGCAGTTCAAATGATTAAAAGATCCAATTTAGAAACTGTTATTGCAAATGGTTATGAACCTGAAAACCTTATTAAAGCAATAAATGGTGAAGATATAGGAACTAAAGTTATTAATGAATAATCTGGTGATTTTGTGGATAATCTAATTGATATTGGTTTGAATTTGATGCATTCTTCCTTTAAAAAGGATAGGGTTGAAATCATTGAAGAAGCAAAGAAAGCTGGCGTGAATCAATTCATCATTACCGGAACCAATATCCATTCAAGCCATATGGCCAGCGAGTATGCCTCCAAGTATCCGAATACATTGTTTTCCACATCAGGAGTTCATCCCCATGATGCAAAAACATGCAACGGACACACAATTTTTGAATTGGAAAAAATAGCTAAAAGTGATTGTGTTGTGGCTATCGGCGAATGCGGGCTTGATTACAATAGAAATTTCTCACCACAGGATATGCAAAGAAAATGGTTTGAAGCACAGGTAGAACTTGCAGAAACTTTAGATATGCCTTTATTTTTACATGAACGTGAAGCTCACGAAGATTTATATAAAATATTAAGTAGACATGAAGACGTTGTTGAAAAAAGCGTTGTCCATTGTTTTACTGGAACAAAAGAAGAAGCTAAAAATTATATCGATTTAGGTTGTTATATTGGTGTTACCGGATGGATCTGCGATATGAAAAGAGGAAGAGATTTGCAGGAAGCGGTAAGTGTCATTCCTCCTGAAAAACTGATGATAGAAACAGATGCTCCATTTTTAATACCGAAAAACTTTGACAAAAAACCTAAAAAGAATAGGAATGAACCGAAATATTTACCTCACATACTCGAAACAATTGCAATCTGCATGGGTGTTGATGCAGAAGAGCTTGCATTGCAAGTGACTAAAAATACAAAAGAATTTTTTAAAATATGAAAAAGGTGATAATTATGGCAGTAGAACCTCATAAACATTGTCCAATATGTGGAACTCCGATTCCATTAAATGAACTCGTATGCTCCCCAGACTGTCAGAAAGTATGGGACGCTAGATTAAATCAAACAAAAAGAAGCAGAATTATATTATATGTAGTAATAGCTATATTTTTAATTATATGGGCCATATTAACATTTGTTAAATAGGTGATGAAATGATACTGACATCAGCAAACACTCTGGAAAATAAAACAATCATGGAATATAAAGGCATCGTTACAGGCGAATCATTAATCGGTGCAAATATTTACAAGGATTTGTTTTCTGGAGTTCGTGATGTAGTGGGCGGAAGAACCTCAACTTATGAAGAAGAAATTAAAAAAGCACGTGACATTGCATTTCAGAGCATGAAAGAAAAAGCAGAGCAGTTAGGTGCCAATGCAATTATCGGCCTTAAGATTTCTTATGACAATCTTGGAGGTACCATGGGAAACACTATTTTAATTACTGCCTATGGTACTGCAATAATCTATGAATGAATATGAAAACTGATAAAAATGAATTAATCCATATACCGGAAGCTTTTATTTCAATTATACTGGGTACGGCATCCGGCCTTTTGACATATTATATATTTTTATATTTCAAGATTGCCATTTTTGGATGGAACTTGGGCCTTTTATTCGCTCCGCTGGTTGCAGGTTACGTTGAAACCTTTTTCGCCGAAAAACTTATCGGCGAAAGCATAGGTGCGATTAGCGCATTTATCCTGTTTTTAGTAACTGTAATCTATGGATTTATAATCGACAATGCAACCCTAGGCTATAATATTATAACATTCGGTTCCATAATAGTCATTGTACAGGCGGCCGTTCCAACATTAGTAAATTACTTTGGAATTGTAGTAATCATTTCAATGCTATCCTACCTTACGGGCTTTTTTAAAAAATTAACTGATAAGATAGACAATACCATAAGAAGATTCTTCGGAAAAGAAGAAAAAGAAGAAGATATTGTTATACCATTTGACGACAGGGAAAGCAATGAGAAACTAAATTCCCTGGATTTCACTTTTCTGACATATGCCCATCCAAAATTGAAATATGACAATTTAGGCTATTTTTATACAACAACAGTTTTGGAAAGAAATACGCACATTTTTCATTTATCTCCGGAAAACGTTGAGAAAAAGCATTTGAATGAACTGAAAGAAGGAAAAGATGAATGCCTGATTAAATTATCCGAAAAAATAAAAAAAGCCGGAGGAAATGGAGTGATTGATTTGGAGATAAGCTATATCTTAAACGGACTTGGAGGATCATGCTTTCAAATCATCAGCAGCGGAATGGGAGTAAAAATTAAGGAAGAACCCCCAGCATCTTAAGGGCAATGTACAATACGACCACACCAAATACCTGTTTTAAACGTTTTTCAGGCAGTTTATGAGCATATTTTGCACCCACCTGAGCAAGAGGCACTGAAAAACAGGCAATCAATAAGAAATTAACTATGCTAACATATCCTATTGAAAAGGGGAAGGTGTTGACGCCCCAGCCGGAAATCATGTAGGACAATGTTCCGCCGATTGCGGTTAAAGAAATGAAAACTGAGGATGTTCCTATTGCACGAATCATTGGAAAACCCAAAAGCGTTGTCAAAATGACTATTAAAAATATTCCTCCGCCGATTCCAAGCAGCCCTGATGAAAATCCAACAAAAAGACCCGTCAGCATAATGGCTAAAAAATTAAAATCGAATATGGCTTCCTTTTCTTTTTTATCCCTCGAAAGCAGATTTCTAATAGCTATAAACAAAAGCAAACATCCAAAGATTATTTCCAGAACTCTTGAAGGCAAGGCCGAAGCGACAAATCCTCCGATAAGACTGCCCAAAATACCAAAAATACCCAATTTAATTCCCGGTTCAATGATATTGTCCAGTTTTTGGGAATGCTTATAAGCACCGCTTGTTGCGGTTGGAATTATAATAGCCAGGCTGGTTCCCAGTGAAATCAGCATAGCAAGGTCCGGCTCAATTCCGATATATTTTAAAAGGAAATATTGGAAAGGTACGATTAAAAATCCTCCGCCAACTCCCAAAAGACCTGATGCAAAACCTGCAACAATCCCTATTAAAATTAAACCCACATAATATTCAATTGCAAACATGAGATATTCCTTTTTTTGGTAAATAATTTAAATATTATTAATTTATAATATTATTCTTAATGAAGATAAACAAGACTATATTAGTTGGTATCCTATTTATAATAATTGCAGGTGTGCTTTTCATAAGCGACATTTTAAATCCAATAATTCATCCGGTGACACACTATTTTTTAATGGGATCATCCAAAGGAAAAGATATAATATTTTTTGGATTGATGGGATTTTTTTTAGTGTCAACACAATTATTTAAAGGTTTTAAAATCGATTCAGACAAATATTTAAAAGTTACAATAACCTTAGGTTCAATAACCTTGATTCTAGGAATATTGGTGGAAGTTTACTTCAGATGCAATATGGGAATCGATTTGAACAGCATCTTTATGGTTATGGGAAAAAGCATTTCATCAACAAGCATCCTGCATACCCACATATTAAAGTCCGTTTTTGGAGAGGTTATAAGTAATTTAATGGGACCATTTATTGGAAGTGAAATCAACACAGGCGTCGGGCTATATCAATACATCCCAGGATTTGCAAAATTGATAATTTTATTGCTTCCAATGACAGGCATAACATTACTGCTGGCCATCAGAAATAAAAGATTTGTTCAGACATTTCTACTTTCATTTTTTGGATGCTGCTTGTTAATCGGAGCTCTAGACGGAGGATTATTCTCAACACCAGCGATAACCGGAATCTGCGGATTATTCCTAATGCATAGAAACGGAAGATGCATTGAACAAATCGTTGATTATATTGTTAAAAGAGAAAAAGTGTGCGACGAATGCAAAATAATACCTCCATTTAAAAATAAGACTGAATTAATAATTGTTTTGATAAAAAGGTACTTGCCATACATCATAGCCGCATTGATAATAATTTTGAGATTCAGCATAGCCGTTATCGGAGCGAATACCGAGTATTATGAAGTGGACGTGATAAATCCTTCAGACAACATTGAACTGGACGGTTTTCCAGTAGAAAATGTAACTCATGATAAAAACAAAACCACATACATTATAGATTCAAATTATAATGAAATGGAGCTATTGAATGACTTAAAAGTGCCCCTGAACAAAAGCTGTGACTATTATACAGTATCATGGAACATATTTTCATATTTGGAGCCTTCACACCCGATAAACAATATATATCATCAGTTGAAAAACTAAATTTTTATAAAATATTAAAAATAAAACATTAAACAATATGATTTTAAGCATTATTATACCTACATACAATGAAGAGGAATACCTGCCTGTCCTTTTAGACAGCATTAAAAAGCAGAACTTCGAGGATTATGAAGTAATCATAGCCGATGCCAATTCTACAGATAAAACTAGAGAAATAGCATCAGAATATGGCTGCATTATTACAGAAGGAGGTATGCCTGCTGTTGGAAGGAATAATGGTGCTAAAATAGCCAAAGGAGAATATTTACTGTTTTTAGATTCTGATTTAAAGTTAACGGACGATTATCTTAGAGACACAGTCTATGAATTCCAAATGGAACGGCTTGGAATTGCAATTACACAGATGAAAGCATTATCAAAAAAATCAGAAGACCAATTACTGCACTACCTCGCCAATCAATTTATGATTGGTGTTGAAAAGATAAAACCCCACGGTGCAGGATGTTATGGAATCATAGCCAAAAAAGAATTGCATGAAAAATGCGGCGGCTTTAATGAGGATTTGACATTCGGTGAAGACAGTGACTATATAAAGCGTCTGGGCAAGGTTGAACGCTTTAAAGTACTTAGAAAACCAAGAATTGGAGTGTCAACCAGAAGACTTGAAGAGGAAGGAATCGATACGTTAATACGCCAATACGGAAAAAGCACATTCAACGATTTTGTGGGTAAAGAAACTGATGCTGAAGAGCTGAATTATAACTTTGGACATGACACTGAAGGAATGAGCAAAGAAAACCTGGACAAATTTTCCCTCGAATCAAAAAGAATTACCAAAATGTTTGAAGATTATGATAAATCCGTAGAAAAAGTAAACACCGCCAGGACATATTTTAAAAGAACAAAAAAGGATAGAAATAAAAAAATAGTCTTTTATTGTGTTTGCGGTGAAGGAATGGGTCATGCAATAAGATCCGGCGTTATAATAGACAGAATAAAGGAAAAATATGATGTTTATGTATTTTCACATGACCGAGCATATGAATATTTGAATGAAAAATTCGACCATGTTTATGAAATCGGAGGATTCAATACAGTATACATCAACAACAAGGTAGACAACACCAAAACGTTAATCAGCGCCCTTCATAGAAACCCCACCAATATCAAAGTGGGCTATCAGGAGCTATATAAAAAAGCAAGGTCATTGTCTCCGGACGTTATTGTAACCGATTTTGAAATCTATGCTACAATGGTATCCAAACTTCTTCAAATCCCTCTGATAAGCCTGGACAATATACACATGATTACACAAACAAAAATAGATTATCCGCCCCATCATCAGACGGAAATGCTTAAGGCGAAAGGAGTTATTAAAAGCTATGTCGTAAGGCCGAAATTCCACATTCTGACAAGTTTCTTCTTCCCAAAAGTAAGGCCCAGAAAAAATGCCGTAATCTATCCCCCAGTCATTCGTGAAGAGATATATAACTTAAAGCCAACAATAGAAGACCATATTGTCGTTTATCAGACAAGCAAAGAGAGCGTCAAGCTTGTTGAAAGTTTAAAAACTTTAGATGAGAATTTTATCGTTTACGGATTCAATGAAGACAAAACCGATGAAAACCTAACATATAAATCATTTAATGAAGATGAATTCTATGATGATTTGGCAAGTGCAAAGGCTGTCGTGTGCAATGGAGGATTTACCTTCATATCAGAGGCAATAACACTTAAAAAGCCGATTTACAGTGTACCGGCCATTGGAAACTTTGAACAAACATTGAACGGATTTTATGTTCAAAAATTAGGTTATGGAGAATATCATGAAAATATGAGTCCCAGAAAACTCAGGATATTCTTAAAAAGACTCGACAAATATCAAAATAAGTTAAATAAAGTTAAAAGATATAACAATGACGGAATTGTACGCGAATTGGAATACCGTATCGAAAAATATTCCAGAAAATAATAAAGCTATTTTTAATTAAAAAAAGTAAGTTTTAGGTGAACTTATAAAGTTACACCCATATCTAACTGTTCAGTTAATTCTTTGTATCTGTTTCTGATAGTCACTTCAGTAACACCGGCAATATCTGCAACATCCCTTTGAGTTTTTCTCTCACCAAGCAATACTGATGCAATGTATAATGCCGCTGCCGCTACACCGGTTGGCCCTCTTCCGGAAGTCAATCCTTTATCCATTGCCTTTTCAATGATTTCAATGGCTTTGGATTGAGCTTCACCTGACAAACCCAATTCACTGGCAAATCTAGGAACGTAATCCACAGGAGATGTTGGCGGTAACTTAATATTCAATTCCCTTGTAAGGAACCTGTAGGTTCTACCAACTTCCTTTTTGGTTACTCTTGAAACTTCAGCAATCTCATCCAAGGTACGTGGAACGTTACATTGCCTACATGCGGCATATAAAGAAGCTGCCACTACACCTTCAATACTTCTTCCACGGATAAG
>JAFZMD010000011.1 GCA_017553445.1 Methanobrevibacter sp.
ATTTAAACTATATACAATCGGACACAATCTAAAAAGAATATACAACGAAATAAACACAAAAAATAACTAAAATAAGAAAAAATTATAAAAAAATTAGAAACACAAAAATCAATTAAAAATTTTGCGTCACATCCTCTTTTTGAATTCTTTTTAAAAAACCTTATTTTTCAAATAGTATTATATAACATTTAAAACAAAAATAATTGCATAATATTTAAAAATTTATTTGTTGATATCATGGAGAAAAAAGAGTTAATTAATTCCGGTAAGGTAAAAAGTGTATTCAACACCGAAAAGGATGATGAGGTCATCATTGAGTTTCGTGATGACATGACTGCAGGTGATGGTGCACGTAAGGAGGTCATGAATAAAAAAGGCGCTTATAATGCCATTATTTCAGCCAAAATATTTAAGGTCTTGGAGGAAAATGGTATTGAAACACAATTCATAGATTTACCTGAAGAAAATGTAATGCTTGCTAAAAAGCTTGAGATGATTCCGATTGAAGTGATTGTGAGAAATATCGCCACAGGAAGTCTTGTGCGCAGATATCCGATTGAGGATGGTAAAAAACTGGATCCTCCAATTGTGGAAATGGACTATAAGGATGATGAATACCATGATCCTATGCTTAATCGCTCACTCATCAGGGCATTAGACATAGCTACAGATGAAGAAGTCGATATCCTAACCGAAAAGGCTTTAAAAATCAATGATATTTTAACTGAATTCTTTAAGGATGCAGGCATCATATTGGTTGATTACAAAGTGGAATTCGGTAAGGACAAGGATGGAAACATTATTTTGGGTGATGAAATCTCTCCTGACGGATGCAGATTATGGGACGCAGAAACTTTAGAAATGCTGGACAAGGAACTGTTCAGAAAAGGTAAGGATTCAGAAGTTATGGATGCATATATTGAAGTTTATAATAGAATTATTCCTGATGATGAAAAGGTGATTTAAATGATATTTGATATTGAGGTTAAAATTTCTCTTAAAAGCGGTATGTTAAACCCTGAAGCTACAACAATCGAGCGCTCTCTTGCTTTGCTTGGTTATGAGGTGAAAAACACCAAGACTGTTGAAACTATCAAGTTCCAAATGGAAGGGGTAGACAGGGAAGTAATAAGGGAAAACGTTGTAGACATGTGTGAAAGACTGCTGTGTAACCCAGTCATTCACAATTATAAGATTAATGTGATTCCACAGAACACGGCTTGCGGTAAATAAGGTGGTTTTAGTGAAAATTGGAGTAATTAGATTTCCCGGAACCAACTGTGACAGGGATGTAGCCCGCGCTATTGAACTGGTTGGCCTAAAAGCCGAATACGTCTGGTGGAGCAATGATGACTTGACTGATTTTGATGGCGTTGTCATTCCTGGAGGATTTTCCTATGGGGATTACTTGAGGGCAGGTGCAATGGCATCAATCACTCCTGTAATTGATGGAATCAAAGCATTGGTTAAGGAAGAAAAGCCGGTTTTGGGCATATGTAACGGAGCTCAGATATTGGGTGAAATCGGACTTGTTCCTGGAATATTCATAACCAATGAAAACCCTAAATTCAACTGCGAATGGGTTGATTTGAAAGTGTCAAATACAAGAACTCCCTTTACGAAAGATTTCAAAAAAGGACAAACTGTCAAAATACCTATTGCCCATGCGGAAGGCAGATTCTACACTGAAGACATTGACCTTCTCAAAGACCAGGACCAAATCGTGTTGCAGTTTAAAGACAGAAACCCTAACGGATCAATGGAAGCCATTACAAGCGTCTGTGATGAATCAGGATTGGTCTGTGCAATGATGCCTCACCCTGAAAGGGCATGCGAAGAGATATTGGGTTCAACTGACGGTTTGAATTTCTTTAAAGGATTTTTATAGATAAGTGATTTAAATGGTAGTTTATTTAATTGGTGCAGGACCTGGAGATGCAGATTTAATAACTCTTAAAGCAGTTAAAGCATTAAATAAAGCAGATGTTGTTTTATATGATTATCTGGCCAATGAAGAGATATTGGCTCATGCACCTGAAGAAGCAGAAAGAATATATGTCGGCAAAAAGGCAGGCGAGCACTATAAGACACAGGATGAAATCAATGAACTGATCATTGAACAGGCGCAAAAGCATGAAAACGTCGTTAGGCTAAAAGGGGGAGACCCTTTCATTTTTGGCCGTGGCGGAGAAGAGATTTTAGCTTTAATGGAACATGATATCAAATTTGAAGTTATTCCCGGCGTCACTTCAGCTATTGGAGCGCCAACATCACTTGGACTACCGGTAACCCATAGGGCTGTTGCAACATCAGTTACCTTAGTAACGGGCCATGAAGACCCTACGAAGCCTGAAAGCCAGGTAAAATGGGACTATACGGCGGATACATTAATTATCCTAATGGGAATTGGAAACATTAAGGAAAATACTTCAGAAATAATGAAATACAGGGATAAGGACACTCCAGTTTGTGTAATAGAAAGCGGAACCCTGCCTGATGAAAATGTAATATTCGGAACCCTGGAAAACATTTCCCAAAAGGACATTAAGACTCCGGCCATTCTGATTATTGGAGAAGTTGTAAAGCTTTATGAGGACATTTATAATTATTAGGTGTTAGCATGTGCGGTATTGTAGGCTGTATACTAAAAAATGATGATAAAGACGTTGCTCCGATTCTTTTTGACTGCATATCAAAACTGGAATACAGGGGCTATGATTCAATAGGACTTGCCACTTATGACGGAAATATTCATATCAAAAAGGATAAGGGCAAAATCAATGAAGTAAACCAGAAACTTGATTTGCCGGACATGCCCGGAGATTTCGGTATTGCTCATGTAAGATGGGCTACACACGGCGATCCGTCAAAACTTAATGCTCACCCTCAATTGGATGAGGAAAATACTGTTGCAGTTGTACACAACGGTATCATTGAAAACAACACTAAACTCAAAGCGGATTTGATGGCTGAAGGGCACACCTTCAAGTCAGACACCGACACCGAAGTCATTCCACATCTGATTGAAAAATTCATGAACGAAGGATTTGACCTTGAACATGCTCTGCGAAAAACCATAGAACTGCTTGACGGAGCCTATGCAATAGCGGTAATATCATCAAGGGAACCCGATAAGATTGTTGCAACAAGAAAGGACTCACCACTGATTGTAGGATTGGGTGAAGACGGCTATTACTTGGCATCCGATTCTCCAGCCATTCTGAAATATGCAAAGGATATAATCTATCCTGAAAAGGGTGAAATCGTAATTCTCGACAAAAACGGCGCAGTGGTTCACGATGAATTCGACAATCCGATTAACAAGGAAATAGATACAATCAACTGGACACCCGAAATGGCGGAAAAAGAAGGATACGACCATTTCATGATAAAGGAAATCAACGAACAGGCAACTGCAGTCAAAAACACTTTAACGCAAAAGGACAATATTCAAGAGATTATAAATGATTTGGATAATCTCTCAAGAATTTGCTTTGTTGCATGCGGAACGTCTTATCACGCATCACTGACAGGAAAATATCTGCTTGAGTCCCTTGCAGGAATTCCAACCGATGTGATTTTGGCATCTGAATTCAAATACTCAGCTAAAACCTTGAATGAAGATACTTTAGTAATATTCATATCCCAGTCCGGTGAAACGGCTGATTCACTCAAGGCATTGGACGTTGCAAACGAAACATCCAAAACTTTAGGAATAGTCAACGTTGCAGGCTCATCCATAACCAGAAGGGCACAGTATGTAATACAGACACAGGCAGGACCTGAAATAGGCGTTGCAGCAACAAAAACTTACGTATCACAATTATCTGCAATCTATTTGTTCGCTGCATTATTGTCTGACAACCAGGAGCTTCTCGATGAACTGGAAAAAGTTCCGGACTATATCGATGAAGTGCTTGAAGACGTCGAGTTAATCAAATCAATGTCTGAGCGATATAATTATGCAAAGGACTTCTTCTATCTTGGAAGGGGATACTCCTATCCGACAGCCCTTGAAGGCGCATTGAAACTAAAAGAAATCTCATACATTCACGGTGAAGGCTATGCTGCAGGAGAGCTTAAGCACGGTCCTTTGGCACTGATAGATGAAGGAATACCTGTAGTGGTTGTAATACCTCCTGGAGATTCCCACAAAAAGACAATGAGCAATCTTGAGGAAGTCAAATCACGTGGAGCACGCGTGCTTGCATTCGGTTCTGAAGATGATGACGAGCTGGATGAAAAGGCAACGGAAGTGTTTAAGATAAATTCTGAAGTCTCAGAAATTATCGCTCCGCTGGTATATATTGTACCACTTCAGCTATTGTCATATTACATCACGATTGAAAAGGGCTTTGACCCGGACAAACCTCGTAATTTGGCAAAATGTGTAACTGTGGAATAAGTCTTTCATTTTCAAATTCCACTTCTATTTTCTTTTTATTTTTAATTTAAAGTTTTTAAATCAATTATTATTTTCATCATTTATGGATAATTCCCATTCTTTACTTTTTTTAATTTTTCAGCCATATCTAAAATTCTATCTCTTGAATTATTCTTTAAGCTTTGTTTTTCACTGTAATTTTTTTCAATCTCAACAATATATTTGGCTTCATCAGATGTTGTTGATGGAATGTTCATTTTAGCCAGATTGCGTTCAACACGCCTTTTCAGTTTCTCGTCATCCATTTCACATGCCAGAAATATTGGCGTCTTAACGGCAGATGAGATTTTGGTGGTGTGTCTTTTTTCATGCCTTTCCCGTGTTCTTTTATCCAGAATGTAATCGCTTGAATTGTTGAGCCCAGGGTCTCTGAATGGAATTCCCACATCAGATAGGGCAATTCTGATTTCATCGTTTTTGGGAAGGGACGTGTCAAGCATTTCCTGTGAAGGACTTGCAAGGGTACCGCCCTGTTTTCTTCCAAAGATGGGTCCGAGGCCAATGTAAAAGTCGGCTTCAATGAATGCGGCTCTAACAGGGGCTGAAGAGGTATATGTTGCAACGATACCATTATCTTTTATTATCCTTCTGAATTCCTTAAAGAAATCAAGTGAAAAGAGCTCAGGTGCCATATTCTGGCTGAACGGATCTAGAAATATTGCATCGTAGCTATCATCATCAAGGTTCTGCACAGTATGTCTTGCATCCTCGATGAAGACGCTGATGTCAATGTTTGGAGGGATTTCCGTTTTTTCAAGCTCCAGCGTTGCGTAATCTGTTCTGATCAGTTCATTTTCTATTGCTTTTCTTGTTATGTCATGGGCTTTGATTGGTGAAGGCACTAAAAGGCCGCATGCAAGGGTGGCGGCAGATATTTCAACCATGTCAATGCTTAGTTTTGAATCTTTTGAATTTTTCAAAAAGTCATCAATTGCAGCAGATGTATTGTATCCGAGTCCCGCACAGATGTCCAGGATTTTAATGTCTGATGAGTAGTCAAACTTCATCGGCTTGATAAATTTCTCAAATGCCTCACTAATTGCACCTGTAGATGTATGTAGTGTTTCAATTTTATGATTTATTTCTTTTGAGTTAATAGAATATGATCCATCATCAGTTAAAACAAAGTAATTGCTGTAAGTATCAAAAAAATTGAGTCTACTTTCATTATTTCGACCACTTCTTTCCTCATCGAAACATTGATTTATCAAATCAAAAATGTCATCATTAATTACACGAGCCGTATTTTCATAATTCATTGTATCTATTTATTATTTGCTTTTATTAGTATAAAAATTTATTTTATCTTTAAAAAGATTTTCAATATCTAATTGTTTTCAAATATAAAGTATTAAATAGAAATAATATTAAATATATTAACGGGGCAAAACATGACAGACAAAAGTAAAGAAATTGCACTTCTAATATCATTTTTCCTGGCAGGTTTGGGAATTGCATATGTGGGAGACATTAAAAAAGGTGCTGCGATTTTTGCATCAGCAGTAATATGCAATCTGCTGTCAATTTATTTCGGATTGATATTCAGCATCATAGTTTTTCTCATATGGGCCTATGGAATGTATGCAACATACATGTATTTCCAATGATTGATTCTATTTTTGATTTTAAAGACTCTTAAGTCCAGGAGTGATATTATGACTATTCTTAGTATTGGCCTTGATTATGGTCTAAATTATTTTTCTTGATAAAAATCCTACTTGGCAACCTAATAAATCAAGAAGGGGGATCATTATTACAATCCAAAAGAAATCTTGTATTGATTTTAGAGCCTTATATCTCATTAATCTGGGATTAATATGGTTAATTATCATAGCGGTAATTAAAAAATTGCTGTGATGCCATAATATCCTCCTCGGATTGTAGGAACAAACAATATTGCAAGCATATTATTTTTGATGGTTAATTTAGCATCATGAGTTCCCGTTAAACTTGCAGGGACAATTCCTACAAATTACGGTTTAGTATATAAGGTTTATATCTGTTTTGGTTAATGAAGTTAATCAGAGTTTAAAGTTCACTTTGAATTTTTGAACCTCTCCGGCTTGTAGACGCCGGAGAATTCTTGCACAAAAATGTTAAAGAATCTCACTCTTGGAGTTTGAGATTCTAACATTTAATCGTTGATGAAAATCTGACTTATTTTTCTAATAATTTCTCAAGCGTTTCGTCTGATTTTTGCACTTCCGGTGTAGAAACTTGGATGATTTTTCAGTGATTGGATCCTAAAATGATAATTTCATTAAAGAATTAAAATTTTTTCTGATTTTAAATCAGTTATTTTTAATATAACAAATGATATTAATCTAATTATGTGAATAAATGTATAAACACCAATGTTTTTATCAAATATTCGTTTATTATTCTTAAAAATATTTTTTAATTATCCTGCAATCGATAAAATTTTTAAAGTAATTTTTGCCTTAAATTCGATTAAATAAGCTCAATTCATGCTAATTTTGATAAATCATGCAATTTCTAGCTTATTTTAAATCCGGATTATAATCTTTAAGTGAATGTGTATTTTTATTGAAAATTAGAATCTAGTTTAATATTGGGCTTTTTGGCGTAAAATGATTTAAAATTCCTTTGATTTAAGCAATTCCTTTTAAAAAATATTTTCAATTTTGAGAGCTTTTTAGGATTAAATAGATAATTTTAATTGAATTTTGATTTAAATAAGTAATTTTTATTAATATTTTATCAAAAAAAGAATTTATAAATAATATTTAACCTAAATAAGTCATTTTTTGTTATATTTGTATTGAAAGTAATGCTTTTCAATAGTTGCTGTTCTGGCTATTTTAACTTATGGGACTCTGATTTCAAGCCATTTTAGCCATTTAATTTTTCGCTTAAAACAGCTTTTTTTCCATATTTCAGACATTTTTGGGCTTATTTCAAATAAAAAAGTTTATATACTACTTATTAATTAATAATTACTAACAGTCTTGGGGAGATTCAAAAATTTGAGAAAAATTCTTTGAAAAATTTTCATGATAAATCATGAATAATTCCCGAGGTTGAAAAAATTTAGCGAGATGAGAAATGCATAATAGAAAAAATATTGTTTTGATGTTTTTGATTATTATGTTGTCTTTCGCAAACACCATAGAGGTATCGGCTGAGACAAATGACGATGCTGATGTTGGTGAGTCGGGTTTGAATGATTTGACTGGATTATTCAATCCAAAAGATCACAAATGCCGAGCGAAAGATTTAGACATATCTTCTGGATATGAAAAATAATCCAACATTCAAAAAATAATAAAACTTCATTAGAAGTTTAAAACAGGTTTATGTACGAATTCAAATCATGAGACTGTCATGATTTTCAAAAAGGGTAACTTAATCAATTTTATATGGATTTAGGTTTTAAACATTTTGCTCTATATATTTTCCTTTCCTATAACATTATCTCCATATTAAATATTGAGTTACCTTAATGCTATTCCAAATGATTTCCAGTTTCCTTTAACTGATTTCCTCCCTTTAATTTAAAACACATAAGTTAAAACACACCTATATATAACTCATAATATGTCATTTGGAATAGTAAATGCCTAACTAGGGCATTATTTGATTTAACACACTAAATTGCCCGAAAGGGTAATGAAAAAAGGTTATGTCCACACTTAACCTTTTTCTATTTTTTTTCTGAATGAAATATAATCAAATTTGATTAATTTTGTTCGTATTCATTAAAATGGTTTTATAATATGATTAATATTCAAAAAAATCAGGATTATACCTTATATATTTATATATGTTATTAAAGATAATTTTAAACACCTATAAAAAAATTTTTTTGATTTGCGATAAAATGCATACAACAAAATGGGATTATAGGGGGAGAAAATTAAAATTTTGATAATTTGTATTGTAGATAGTGGTAGAAACAAACCAAATGTCTACTTGCTAAATGTTCAAAAAGAGTTTAAATAGTTAAAATAGAGCAATCTATTTCTATTATCAAGCATAAATCAGAATAAAATAATAAGTGGGGAAAATATGAAAAAATATAATATATTATTAATTTTTCTGGTAATTTTCTTTGTTAGCTTAAGTTCTGTTTCAGCTATGGATAATAATGCTATTATAACAAATGATAATCAAGTTGTTGAAGATAACCCTATTCAATTATCTGTGGGCGATTCCGATGCTATTCTGGCTGAGGATGTAGTTATTGTTGGTGAAGGCAGTTCCATTCAGTCAGCCATTGACAATGCTGCTGAAGGCAGTACTATTATTGTTCAAAATGGTACCTATTCAGAAGACCTTATTGTTTCTAAGGGGCTTTCCATAGTAGGTCAGGATGCAATTCTCAAGTCCAATAATATTGCTTTCAACATCCTTCAGACAGCAAACAGCACTTCCATTTCAGGATTTAATATTGCTGTTTCCAGTAATGATGGAGTCGGGATTTTAGTCAATGCCAGCGATTGTACAATTGCTGCCAATGAAATATCCGGTGGAAAAATTGGTATATGGGCTGATGCTTTCATTTCCATTAAAGAAATGAAAGTGGATACTATAAATACCATATCCGTCATTGGAAATAACATATCCAATTGTGGTGAAACAGGAATATCAATCATAGCATTTAATCCAACTGTATCCCAAAACACAGTTACCAATGTGGCCAATAAAAAAGGCGATGCACGGGGTATTAAGGTTCGTGGTTTAGGTGTTTTTAATGATGGTTTAAATGTTGTTATAACGGACAATACTGTTTCCAATATTGAAGCATCACATAATGCTCATGGTATTGATGCATGGGGAGCCAGCGTTTTTGATTATGCGAATTTTGACGTATCTGGAAATACTATTAGTGGTGTTACAGCTCCACATACAGCTACTGGTATGACTGCCATTGTCGGTTCATTAAATAGTAAATTACCTAGTATCATTATTTCTGACTTGAATATCTCAGATATTTCTTCAAGCGGTCAAGAAAATAGTGCAGCAACAGGTTTAAAAACTTATGTAATTGCTGTTGGACAAGACGAAGCGTCAGATGTAGTAGTCGAAAATCTTCAAATAAATAATTTGGAGGCTTCAGGCGCAAAATCTTCAGTAACGGGTATTACAGCTATCGGTGTTGGATGTGTTGATTTATATGTTTTAAATAATAATATAGACAATTTAAAATCTTCCAACTTAGCTAGAGGAATCAACGTTAAGTGTTTAGATTATTCTAAATTCAGGTCATTCGTTTCAGTTTCAAACAATAAGGTTACTAATTTCGACGCTTCTAAGATAAGGGGTATCCTTGTCTTTTCTGTAGGAGATGCAGAAATTAATAAAAATTTATTATATAATCTTCCAAGTGAGGATTCAACTTTCATAACTGGCATTACTTTCAGATTGGATTTAGGAAAAGTTTTAGCAGACAATCCTGAAAGTGAATCTGATGACCTTTTAAGCTTGTCTCTTGATGACATTGATATACCTATTGATAAGATTCTTGAATTATTACATGAATTGGAGGCTAAACTAAATGACACTTCCATAATTGTCGACGGCAGTCTAACCATGACAGGCAATAACTTGGAAGGAACCGGAATTGAAACTGGTTTTAAAGTTTTAAGGCCGGCCACAATAACCTACAATCGTGCTACTAATTTAAAGGATAATGTCGTTAAGGAGTCTACCAGAAGCTTTTTATTAGAATCATTAGGTATCAATCCTGACACTTCTTCCCAAGATCTGATTTATTCCTTTATAAGGTCACAAAAAATATTTGACAGTATCCCGGATGATACAGTTAAAGGCATCAGTGACTATCTTGGAGGACTGGCTGACAAATTCTTTGATCAGCTGGACGATGTGGCTGAAGGTGACGTTGATGCTAAATACAACTGGTGGGGAACTAATTCCATGCCGTCTGCTTCAAAATTCCAGAACAATAAGGGATCAGTATTTTATGACCCGTGGTTAACCTTGCGTGTTAATGCAGATCCAAACTTATTGGGTTTAGGTGAATCATCAGAAATTACTGCTGATGTTTATATTGATTCTGCAGGTACAGACCATAGTTCCGATAAATTTTCATATTTCAGCGGACCAAGAGTTACATTATCCACTGATAAAGGAAGTTTTGATGGTGAAAAATCTGTTACCCTCAATTGGACTTATGGTCAGGCCAGTGCTTCATTTAAAGGAGATGAAGTTGGTTTAGCTAACATTTCAGCATTCGATTATGATACTGCATATACCAACGTTACAGTTCTTGGGGATAATTCCACTCCTGAGAAAAATGTGGCCAGTGCAAAAACTTTGCCTGCCACTGCAAACCCAATTGCATTGTTATTTGTTTTAGTTATCTTATTAGGTTCTGTAAACAGATTTAAAAGAGAATAATTTAGTATTTTATGGCTCTTTCGAGTCATAATTTTTTTATATTTTTTTTAAAAGTATTCTTTATGGGTCTTATTTTCTAATTTTTTTGAGCCAATATTTCAAAATGGCTGAATGCAAATGCATCATCACTTGCGAGCATGATGGTATAAGAATTGCAGAAACGATTTCACCAATGATTAATTAATTTATCTACCATTTTTCGAGTAATTTAATAATCAGCAATTGCATATCGAAAACAAATAATATACAATTATATAATATTTTTTATAAAACATAATATGTGTGATAATTATGAAAGTTTCAAGAGTTATGATTATCATGCTTGTTTTAATCATGTCGGTAGGAGCAGTCTGTGCAACAGACGATATTTCCGGTGATGTCATAAGTAATGATAGTCAAGAAATTTTAGGTGTAGAAAGTGAAGCTTCATTCACTGATTTGACTGATGAAATAAATAATGCAAATTACGAGTTGAATTTAACTCATGACTATAAATTCAACAATGAAACTGACAACAGTCGTGGAATATTTATTAAACAGGATAATTTTGTCCTTAACGGTAATGGACATACAATTGACGGGAATAACCAGTCAAGAATATTTGCTATTCTGGGGAACAATATAACCATAAATAACATTATTCTCACTAATGCAAACGCCAAGTCCGGCAGTATTCTATTTATCCAAAGCAATTGTTCTCTAATTACAAACAATGTGGTTTTTGCAAACAGTACTGCTTCAGATAATTCAGATATCTATGTATTAATGAATGCTTTATATTCCAGTAACGGAGATAAATTTTTAGATTTGTATTCATCAAATTTTGGTGTTATAACACTATGTAACACTTCAAGTGCAATAATCAATGATGCATTTATGATGAGTTCGAAAGAATTGGAATGGGGATTTATTATGACTGATGGTAATGTTGAATTATACGTTTGTAACTCAACATTCATAAATACCACATCAAAATATACAACTGCAATACGCGGTTCTAAAATGGTGGAAATTATAAATTGTAATTTCATTAATCTTCATGCCAGCATTTCTGCAGGAGCAATCGGATTAAAAGGTACGGAAGACGTACATATTATAAATTGTACATTTACCAATGTTACTTCCGATAAAAATGGGGGTGCAATATTTAGTGATGTTTTCACTAATGACAACACAAACAATGTCACAATCGAAAATTCTGCTTTCACTAATTGTTACTCAGGATTTGGTGGAGCATTAGTCCAATTGGGCGGTAATCTTAGGGTATCTGATTGTAACTTCACAAATAATTCTGCATTATTTGACGGTGGTGCAATATATACTTCCTGGGCCAATGACATTATTTCTAATTCAACATTCGATAACAACTGTGTGTTGTATGATGTAGATAATATGGCTACATCAGGCGGTGCAATACTCTCTGATCACAGTGATTTAAAAGTATTGGACTGTAACCTGACCAATAATGCTGCACATAAAGGTGCTGCAATATATTTATATGACTCCAACTATACAATTGAAAATAACATATTTGACAATAACCATGACTTAAATGGTGATTATAACGATATTTACACTGGATTTGATTTTGGTGTAACTGTTATAGAAAACAATACTTTTAGTGATGAGGATACTATATCCTTGAACAATACAAATTATGAATCAGTAGTGGCAATTCCTGGAATGGAATTGAATATAATTGATAATACAATAGATGTGGATACACTTCCAATCCGCTTTGATTTACGTGACTGGGGATGGGTTACACCTGTCAGAGATCAAGGTATGGTGGGATCTTGCTGGACATTTGCAACTGCAGGAGCTATAGAATCTGCAATGTTAAGGTTTTTAGACATTGATGGAGATGTTTCTGAAAATAATATAAAGGATATTTCGCTGCAATATTCCCCATATGGATCAGAAGGTTTGACTGAAGGGGCAACTGTTTTATTAGGCGCCGCCTACGCTTTAAGTTGGTTAGGTGTGCATCCTGGAGAATATGACACATACGATCAACTTGGAAAAATTTCACCATTGATTGCAGCAGCAGAGAGTATTCATTTCCAAGATGTGGTTTTAGTAAATCATGTGAATGTAAGTGATAATGAGAATTTAAAACGTGCTATTTTAAAATATGGGGCTTTAGGTATCACTTATTATGCTGCAAAAACGGAACCATATTTAAATGATGAAAAAGCTTGCCAATATATAAATGAAAGCCTTGGAATAAATCATGGAGTTACCTTAATCGGTTGGGATGATACATATTCCGCAAGCAATTTCTTAATTACTCCACCGGGCGATGGTGCATGGATAATTAAAAACAGTTGGGGAACTTCTGCGGGAGACAAAGGATATTTCTATATTTCCTACTATGACGTGGATTTCGCAACCAAAGTGCCATCAGTCGCATTCCTACTTGAAAACGATATTCAATATAGCAAAAATTACCAATATGACATTAGCGGCGATTTGCAATTTATCAATACTTCAAACGAATATATGAATACTTATGAAGCAATTGAAAAAGATCTGATTGCTGCTGTTGGAACATACTTCAATGAAAGCGGTACTGAATACACTGTTGAAGTTTATGTTAATGGCATTTTAGAATATGCACAGGATGGCGTTTCACCGTTCATTGGTTTCCACACCATCAAATTAGATTCATATGTTCCAATTAACGAAGGAGACACATTTGCTGTTAAAATCATATCAGGCTGTGTTCCGACCCTCACTGATTCCAGACAACATCATAAACCTGGTTTTTCACAATACCTGAAAGATGGCATTTGGGTTAATTCTACAGACGTTAACAATAGTGTTTGTTCCATTAAAGTCTATACCTTGCCTTTAGCCATTTACACCAAAGACTTAGTTAAAATATATAAAAACGATTCCAAATTCGAAGCTGAAATAGGCATCGCTAACGAAA
Organism: Methanobrevibacter sp.; assembly: GCA_017553445.1. Lineage (GTDB taxonomy): Archaea > Methanobacteriota > Methanobacteria > Methanobacteriales > Methanobacteriaceae > Methanocatella. The sequence continues at coordinate 13,761 of JAFZMD010000011.1, forward strand.
CCGTAATCTTTGAACTTAATGGTAAGAATTATACCCGACTCAGTGATGAAAACGGAACTGCCAGAATAGCCATTAACTTAAGCCCTGGAGAGTACACAATCCAAACAACATTCAACGGCACAACAGTTGAAAATTCTATTTCAGTATTCCCAACGTTATATGCTGAAAACCTGGTTAAATACTTCAGAAACGCTTCACAGTTCTACATTGACTTGATTGACGGTGAAGGTAATCCAGTAGCAGGTGTAAATGTTACAATGAATATCAATGGTGTTTTATATAATCGTGAAACCAATGAAAACGGTACTGCAAGGTTAAACATTAATTTGTTGCCTGGTGAGTACATATTGACTGCAATGGATCCGTTAACCGGCCTTCAGATGTCCTATGACATTACTGTATTGCCAACATTAATTGCAAATGACTTGGAAATGACCTACAATGACGGTTCAACATTCGACTTAACAGTTTTAAACGGTATGGGAATACCTATGTCCAGTGTATTTGTAACATTCAACATCAACGGAGTGTTCTACAACAAATTTACAGATGCCAACGGAATAGCTAAGCTAAACATCAACCTGATGGCAGGCAAATACATTATCACTTCCGAGTATGACGGACTTAAAATTGCAAACACTATTACAATCAGGGATTAATTAATTTAATCCTTTCTTTTCTTTTTTTTGGCTTCGTAGAAATCCTCATTCATATTAAATGTGAAAAATGCATTGACTTTCATAAGTTGGGATGAAGTGTAAATCCTAAAACTAACTTTTTAATGGTTAAATTTAAATAATTTCTAATAAATAACTATTTTTGAATAAATTATTTAAGGTAAATTAAATGTTTGAAATAAAAGCTAAAGATATGAGGGGAAGAGTCGGTGTTTTAAAGACTAAACATGGAAATGTCAAAACGCCTGCATTGATGCCGGTTATACACCCACGTAAACAGGCAATCGATGTTAAAAAGTATGGTGCAGATATAGTAATTACCAATGCTTATCTAATTTATAAAAATGAAGATTTAAAAGAGAAAGCTATTGATGAAGGTCTTCATGAACTGATTAACTTTGACGGACCGGTCATGACGGATTCAGGTTCATTTCAGCTGTCCGTTTATGGTGATGTGGACATTACAAACAAGGAAGTAATTGAATTTCAGGAACTGATTGGAACCGATATCGGAACAAGCCTTGACATTCCAACAGCACCATTCGTTGAAAGGGAAAAAGCTGAAAGCGATTTGGAAATAACCCTGGAGCGTGCAAAGGAAGCGGTTGAATTTAAAAAGGAAAATGATATTCAAATGCTTTTGAACTCAGTGGTTCAGGGATCAACATTCATGGATTTAAGGCAGAAATGTGCATCAGAACTTTCTGTATTGGATGCCGATTTGTATCCTATCGGTGCGGTAGTGCCCTTGATGGAATCATATCATTATAAGGAGCTTGTTGACGTTGTAATGAACTCAATAATGTATCTTCCGGACAATACTGCCCGTCATCTGATGGGTGCAGGACACCCTATGGTTTTCGCCCTTGCAGTTGCAATGGGATGTGATTTGTTTGATTCGGCGGCATATATATTGTATGCGGAAGATGACCGTCTTTTGTCAACCCGTGGAACGTTCAAGCTGGAGAACCTCCAGGAAATGCCATGTTCCTGTGAAGTGTGCTCCAAATACACTCCTGATGATTTGAGGGCAATGCCTAAGGAGCAAAGAAGAGACCTGATTGCACAGCATAATTTATATGTTTCATTTGCAGAGTTAAGGTTAATCAGACAGGCCATCTATGAAGGAAGCCTGATGGAACTTGTGGAAGAGCGCTGCAGAGCCCATCCTGCACTTTTGGATGCCGTTCGCCAATTGGCCTATTACAATGATGAGTTTGAAAAATACGACCCGAGAAGCAAAAAGTCAGCATTCTTTTACACCGGTTCAGAGTCACTTAACAGGTCAGAAGTCTCAAGGCATCAGCAAAAATTGGCCGAAATGCCTAAAAAACGTGACTTGATAGTTTTACCGCCTAATCGCAAACCTTACTCCAAGTTTATTTCAGGAAAATTGGGCGATTTCTACGTTTACGGAGATAAAAAGGAGCTTGACTTGGATAACGCTGATTTTATGGTGCTTGACATTCCATTCGGTTTTATACCTCTTGACATTGATGAATTATATCCGCTAAGCCAGAATGCGGCTCCTAAAATCCGTGACGGCGACAGCAAGGCATTCCTTAAAAAGTCTTTCCTGGAATTTTCCAAAAACTACGAGCAGGTATTGGTGCATTCACGAATCAATAGGAATCTGGATTTGGGCCTGACGGATAAAATCGATGAAGAGATAAGATATCCTAAGGATGACGTCAGAAAGCTTAAGGCAATAGCAGACTATCAGTTTGGATGGGGAGTTGGTGAAGCCCTGTTTAAGGGAAACATCAATGTTGAGAAAAGTAAAAAGACAGGTAAAATAAGACACATCTATGACGGCAAGACCCTGATTGTAAACATGAGGGCGTCAGATTCATATCTGGTCCTGTCAAAAGAGGGTGCAAGAAGATTATATGATGCATCTGCCTATCCGAAAAATCGTGTTGTAGTGAATAAGGACTCAGAGCCATTTGCACTTGACGGAAAAAGCGTATTTTCAAAATTTGTAGTTGAATGTGATGAAAACATAAGGGCCCGCGATGAAGTGCTGATAGTTAATGAAGCAGATAAGCTGCTTGCTTACGGTAAATCATTGCTGTCTGCAGTTGAAATCAACAATTTTCAAACAGGTCAGGCCATAAAGACAAGAAAAGGATTTAAAAAGTAGGTGTTTAAATGAGCGATAACGATAAGGTCAATACAGGCCACCACATTGAAAACAAGGAGTTAATAAAAAATGCAAGAAAGCCTGTAGGCGAGCTGGGCCATCAGATACTTGACAGAATGAACGAATCCCATGAAAGAATGGCTCAATGGGGAGTAAGCCATTTTAAAATAAACGAAGATGATTTGATACTTGATATCGGCTGCGGAGGCGGAAGAAACCTTGAAAGATTTGCCTCACAAATCACAGAAGGTAAAGTGGTCGGCCTTGACTATTCCGAAGTGAGCGTTGAAAAGTCAATCGGGCTCAACCAAAAGGCAGTTGATGAAGGAAAGGTCGAAGTAATTCAGGGATCTGTTTCTGAAATGCCCTTTGAAGACGAAAGTTTCGATATCATAACAGGTTTTGAAACAATCTATTTCTGGCCCGACTTTATAAATGACTTGAAGGAAGTCAACCGTGTATTGAAAAGGGACGGATTGCTATTTTTCTGTAATGAGGCTGTTTACAGGGAAGGCGAGATGGAAAAATACGATGATTTGGTGGAACTTCTGGACATGAAAATATATTCCGAGGATGTTTTAAAGGAATCTCTTGAAAAAACAGGCTTTAAAGATTTCAAAGCCTATATTGATGATGAAAATGACTGGATTTGTATAATTGCCAAAAAGGAATAATTTCCGACTTTGAATTGGAGTGGCTGTTTAAACAGCTATTCTCTTTTATTTTATTATTTAAAGCAATCTAAATTCCCGTTTTCAAAATAAATATTTCCATATTAATCAAAAGTTTTATATAGTATAATAATATAATATACTATTGTTGTTTATTTTTATGCGGTGTTAGTCCAGCCTGGTTAAGACTCTAGCCTGCCACGTTAGAGACCCGGGTTCAAATCCCGGACGCCGCACTTTTATACTTTTGCAGCTGTGGTATAGTCTGGTTATTACTTGGGCCTTCCAAGCCTACAACCCGGGTTCGAATCCCGGCAGCTGCATATCAAAGAATCTTTTTTTTCAAAATATTTCATATCTTTTTTAAAAATTCTTATTTTTTGTAGTTACTTTTATATAATCCTAAAAACAAATATTAATTAATTATAAATACTTTTTAAAGTTTATTCTATAAATATAAAATTTACGGTGATTTAATGGTAGGAATTGTAGGATATGGGGCATACGTGCCTTCATATAGGATAAAAGTAGAAGAAATAGCTAAAGTTTGGGGTGATGACCCTGTAGCTTTATCCAACGGTTTAGTTGTTAACGAAAAATCTGTTCCTTCTGCTGATGAAGATACTGCAACTATTGCAGTTACTGCTGCTAGATACGCTCTAGCAAGAGCTCAAATAGATCCACAAAAGATTGGTGCTGTTTATGTTGGTTCAGAATCACATCCATATGCAGTAAAACCAACCGCAACTATTGTTGCAGAAGCTGTATGTGCAACACCTGATTTAACAGCGGCTGACTTGGAATTTGCATGTAAAGCAGGTACTGCAGGCATTCAAATGTCAATGGGTCTTGTTGAAAGTGATATGATAGAATATGGATTGGCCATTGGTGCTGACACATCACAAGGAGCTCCTGGAGATGCTTTGGAATATACTGCATCTGCCGGCGGTGCTGCTTATATTATTGATAAAAAGAATACTTTGGCTGAAATCGAAGAGACTTACAGTTTTACAACAGACACTCCTGATTTTTACAGAAGGGAAGGTGAAGACTATCCATCTCACGGTGGTCGTTTTACAGGAGAACCTGCTTACTTCAAGCATGTATTGAGTGCAGCCAAAAATCTGTTTGAAAAAACTGACAGCCAAGCTTCTGATTATGATTATGCCTGTTTCCACCAACCAAATGGTAAATTTTACTTAAGGGCAGCTAAAAAATTAGGATTCACTCCTGAACAATACTCCCGAGGATTATTAACTCCAAATATTGGAAATACCTATTCAGGCGCTGTACCTCTTGGATTATCAAATATTTTAGATGTCGCCGAACCTGGAGACAGAATATTTGTCGTATCATACGGTTCAGGTGCAGGAAGTGACGGATTCATATTGGAAGTAACTGATGAAATAACCGAAAAAAGAGATTTGGCTCCTAAAACAGAAGAGATTATCTCCAACAAAACTTATGTTGACTATGCTGTTTATGCTAAATTCAAAGGTAAAATTAAAATGTAGGGAGGTTAAAGTATGAGAGACGTTGCTATTATTGGTGTTTCACAAACAAAATTCGGTGAATTATGGGATTCCTCTTTCAGAGACTTGATAGCTGAAGCAGGTGTAAAGGCTATCGTCGATGCAAATATCGGAGGGGATGAAATCGAAGCAATGTTTGTTGGAAACATGTCTTCAGGATTATTTGTAGAACAAGAGCATATTGCAGCTCTTATTTCAGATCATATGGGTTTAAACCCTGTTCCAACCACAAGAGTTGAGGCAGCATGCGCATCAGGAGGATTGGCTTTAAGGCAAGGTATCATGGCAGTCGCATCAGGTTTTCATGATGTTGTAATTTCTGCAGGTGTAGAAAAGATGACTGATGTAGTTGATGCCACTCCTGCTATTGCAACCGCATCAGACAAGGAATGGGAAGCACAGCAAGGGGCTACATTTCCATCATTGTATGCGATGATTGCAAAAAGGCACATGCACGAATACGGCACTACCCGTGAACAGTTGGCACAATTTTCAGTTGTAAACCATAAAAACGCTAAAAACAATCCGAATGCACAGTTCCCATTTGAAGTTAGCGTTGAAAAAGTAATCAACTCTACAATGGTAGCCGACCCGTTAACTTTACTTGACTGTTCACCTGTATCAGACGGAGCAGCTGCAGTCGTAATGGTGCCTGCTGAAGATGCTAGAAAATACACAGACACTCCTATTTATGTTAAAGCTTCAGCCCAGGCTTCAGGAACATTGACATTGCATGACAGAAAAGACATTACTACTATTGAATCAACCAAAGTGGCTTCCAGAAAAGCATATGAAATGGCTGGAGTTACTGTAAAGGACATTGATGTTACTGAAGTGCACGACTGTTTCTCCATTAACGGTCTTTTGGCAGTTGAAGATTTAGGATTTGCCGAAAAGGGTAAAGGTGGAATAGCTATTGAAGAAGGGCAAACTGAAATCGATGGTGATTTCCCAATCAACTCATCAGGAGGTCTTAAAGCCCGTGGACACCCATTAGGTGCTACAGGTATCGCTCAGGCTGCTGAAATCGCATGGCAGTTAAGAGGAGAAGCCGGCAAACGTCAAGTTGACGGTGCAGAAATCGGTATGACCCACAATATTGGAGGTACCGGAGGTACCGCAGCCGTACATATTTTCGGAAGAGATTTATAAATCTCTTTTATATTCTTTTTTTTCATGATAATAAACACAGGTTCAAGAACTGATATTCCTGCTTTTTTTAGTGAGTGGCTCTTGAATAGAATCGATGAAGGATTTGTCTGCAGCAGAAATCCATATAATGATGATATTTACAGATATCCTCTCGATTCAAAAATTATCGACTGTCTGTGCTTTTGCACTAAAAATCCAAAGCCGATGCTTAAAAACATTGACAGATTAGATGATTTCAATCAGTTCTGGTTTGTAACCATAACTCCTTATGGAAAAGACATTGAAAGAAATGTTCCCAGTTTTAAAAACGTGATTAAATCATTTGAAAGCTTGTCTGACTATTTGGGAGTTAACAAGGTATCCTGGAGATATGATCCTATTTTTTTAACTGATAAATACTCAATTGATTATCACATTGACAAATTTGAAGAGATGGCATCACAGCTTGCCGGATATACCAATGACTGTACAATAAGCTTCATTGACTTGTATCAGAAGGTATTAAGGAATTTTACAGAGGCTCGAGAAGTTACAGTTGATGAGAGATTAATGATTGGTGAGAAATTCTCTAAAATAGCTAAAAAATATGATATTGTGATGAAAACCTGCGTTGAAGGGACTTTGCTTGACCAATTCGGTTTTGATTCTTCAGGATGCATGACCAAACAAGTAATCGAAAAAGCTATTGGAAATAATTTGAAAATCCCCAAAGGAAAATACCAAATTCGCGAATGTGATTGCATATTTGGAAGGGATATTGGAGCATATAACACATGTCTTCACGGATGCAGGTATTGCTATGCAAACAGCAACATCAAGTTAGTTAGAAAGAACCAAAAGTTGCATAATCCTGATTCTCCACTTTTAATCGGTGAGGTTAAAGAGAGTGATGTTGTAAAGGAGATTTTTGAGCCTAACTATATTGATACCCAACAAAGATTATTATAATCTATTTTATTAATAACTTTATATATTATGTTTTTTTCACTACAATTTTACGCACTGACTTCAACAAGCTTTAAATAGTTATATTGTAATATGTTGTATTAGATAATGCCTTAATTGGCTAATATTAACCATTAACTATTTCATGGAATATGTTCTATTAAATAATTTTTATAAAATTTAATTATTGTATTGGACATGTTCGATTTTATAGAACATATCTAACTTAATAGAACTATCTTATTTGTTTCACAAAATAATGTATGTTCGATTTTATGGGATATGTCCAATAACAAAAAACATATTAATTACTTAAAATATAATATGATTAAATAAAAGGAAGTGTTTAACATGAAAATAATGCCAGTTTCAATGCCAAAGGATATTGATAAATACTTTTTTAACAGAACAAAAGACATTAACATGATTAACACACAGTTATCGACAGTGAAATTAGACATTCCTCCACAACTGTTAATTACTGGATATCGTGGTGTTGGTAAAACATTTTTGCTTAGAAAAGTTTTAAATGACCAGAATAGTGATATTTTAACCACATTCATTGATATATCAGAAATCATGGGAAGACAAAAAGGAGATTTAACAGAAGAAGAGGTTTTAAAAGCACTTCTAAAGGCAATTGATGATACAATTTCACAAGATAAGAAATATTATAAAAAGTGGATAGGTAAAATTGCATCATCCATTAAAAAGTTGGAGTTGAAAAATTATGATTTTTCAGATAATGTAAATGTATTGGATATTCCAATTCCCGTAATTTCTGACAATTATGACAAATTATCAAAATTTACTATGGAATTGCCCCAAAAGATTGTCGATTCATCAGATGAGATAAATGGATTTATAATTGTCATCGATGAATTTCAATTGCTAAAAAATGTTGAAGACCCTGAAGCATTCTTTTGGTTAATTAGAAGTTTCACACAAAAACAATTCAATGTAGGGTATGTTTTCACAGGGTCAGTTTCAAAAACAGCTGATATAATAAACATGATTAACGGTCAGGAAGGAGCATTTGGCGGAAGATTAATACAAATTAATATAGAACCATTCACATTTGATGAAACAAAAAGATACATCGATGAAAAATCAAACAATTTAAAATTTACAGATGAAGGATTTAAGAGATTTTATAATTGTACACGAGGAATACCATTATATATCAATAGTTTATCATCAATATTGCCCAATAATATAGTTTGTGATGAAAATATAATAAGACAGACGCTTCAATTGAATATGGATCAGGTAGCAATAATGTGGATTTATATTTGGGGGAGATTATCTCAAGGCGAAAAAGACTTCATCATTTACTTATTGGAACATGACGGGGCAACAAGGGCAACTTTAGATAAGCAATTGGGATATTCCAAATCAAGTGTTACCCGGTTCATTGATCCTCTTTCAAATCAAGGAATAATAGAATTTAATACAATGGATAAAAAATTTGTTTTGGCAGATAAAATGTTACAGTTCTGGTTGAAAATCAAATTAGAAACAACAGGATGTTATCCTCTTTAATTTTTCAAATTCCTTGGGATAATGTGGAATTCAGATTAGCTATTGTAATTGTTAACATTTAATTATCATGAGTATACTATTATGCCAACAGTAACATCAAGTTAGTTAGAAAGAACCAAAAGTTGCATAATCCTGATTCTCCACTTTTAATCGGTGAGGTTAAAGAGGGTGATGTTGTAAAAGAAGTTAGGGAACTTAGCCACATTGATGCACAACAAAATTTGATTTAAAAAATAGGGATGTCCTAGTCTTAATTTTGTCCTTGGCTTTTTAAGGTATTGTAATAGTATCCTTTTAAAGATAAAAGCTCATCATGAGTACCTTCTTCGATTAATCTACCTTTTCCAAGTACAATAATTTTATCAGCATTTCTAACGGTAGATAATCTATGTGCTACAACAAAACTGGTTTTGTTTTCCATTAACTTATCTAAAGCTTCTTGAATCAGCATTTCTGTTCTTGTATCCACATTGGATGTTGCTTCGTCTAAAATTAATATTTGCTTGTTGGAAATAATTGCTCTTGCTATTGTTAGGAGTTGTTTTTGACCTTGTGATATGTTATCTCCATCTTCAGTTAGGATAGTGTCATAACCTTCAGGAAGTTGTCTTATGAAGTTATCGGCATTTGCTTTCTTTGCGGCGTCAATTATTTCGTCGTCTGTTGCATCCGGATTACCGTATTTGATGTTTTCTTTGATAGTATCTGAAAACAGCCATGTCTCTTGCAAAACCATTCCCATAAATGATCTTAGTGAATGTTTGTCATATTCATTGATGTTGACTCCATCAATTTTTATCGCACCTGAATCAACATCGTATAATCTTGTAAGTAATTTGATAAGGGTTGTTTTGCCTGCTCCGGTTTCACCGATAATGGCTATTTTTTCACCTTTTTTAACGGTTAAAGAAAAATTATCGAGAATTTTTTCATCTTCCGTATAACCAAAACTGATGTTATCGAATGTTATTTCATTTTTAAATGTTTCAAGTTCCTTTGTAGATGGATTCTCTTCTTCTTCCATTTCTATAAACTCGAATATCCTTTCAGCAGATGCTATTCCTGCCTGAATTTCAGGAAGCATTTCTGTTAGGTCTTCAATAGGTTCTGTAAAGTTTTTTAAATATTCAAAAAATGATAAAACCCTTCCGATCGTCATTGTGCCCTGAAGAACAGATATCGAACCCAATACTGCTATTGCAACGTATCCTAAATTGAAATTCAGAGTGGTCATTGGTGTGTTGAGACTTGAAAAGAATCTGGATTTCCATTCAAAATTATACCATTCATTAATATTATCATTAAATTCGTCAATGGCCTGATTTTCATAATTAAGTGTTCTCACTAATTCTTGGCTGGAGATTATTTCTTCAATTTGTCCTGCCGTACTTCCTTGGATAAACATCTGTTTTTTGAAATATTTTTGGGAGAATCGGATGATTACTCCAATAAGTGCTGATGATAGTAAAACTATGCAAATAATGGCAAGTGTTAACCAGGAATTAATTAAAAGCATCATACATAATGTGCCTATGGGTGTAAGAATGGTAGTTGTTATTTCTAAAAATGATGAGGAAAGGGCTGTTTGCAAATTATCAATGTCATTTGTGAGTCTTGCTATCACATCTCCTCTTCGATTTTCATCAATAGACTCCATTGGCATATGTATTGCTTTATGCATCATTCTTTTTTTTAAGGAATAAATTATATTTGAAGTTGTTTTAATCAGATAATATGATTGGATGTATAAAATTACATTGTTAATGATGTATAATGTTCCAACAACTAATAGTATGTAACATAATCTATCAAAATCAAATGTTCCGGTATGGTTAATAATGTTATTTGCTCCTTCAATGAGAATATTGATTGCATCCCCTAATAAAAGTGGGCTGATAATATTAAATAGTATTGATATTATTGCTAAAATGCCTGTAAAAATGAATTGAAATTTATATTCTTTCATTAAGCGAAAAATATTTTTCATTATTCTTTTTAGCCCCATTTTTTCTCTATTTGAATCCATTATATCTCGTTCCTTAATGTATCGACTTGGCTGTTTACAATTTCACGATAAATATCACAACTTTCAATTAATTTATCATGAGTTCCGCTATCAATAATTTTTCCATCATCTAAAACAATTATTGCATCTGCATCTTTTATTGTTGAGACTCTTTGGGATACAATTAAAATTGAGGCGTCATTCAAGTCTTTTAAGTTATTTTTTATGATTTTTTCAGTGTTCATGTCAAGTGCTGAAAAGCAGTCATCGAATAAATAAAAATCACATTCTTTTAAAATTGACCTTGCTATTGATAAACGTTGTTTTTGTCCGCCTGAAAAATTTAATCCTCCCTGCATCACTTTATCATCCAAACTATTAATGAAATTAACATTTGCCCTTTTTAATGCATCCTTAATTTTTTCATCACTTACATTTTCATCAATGATTTTCATATTTGATTTCACAGTTCCCTGGAATAAATGGGCTTTTTGCGGTGTCAAACTTATGATTTCCCGTAGTGTTGATAACTTATAATTTTTGATATTTTTTCCGTTTAATAATATTTCTCCGGAAGTAACATCCTGAAGGCGAGGTATCATATTTAATATTGTTGATTTGCCGCATCCTATTCCTCCAATAATTGCTACAGTTTTACCGGGTTCCAATTTGAAATTGATGTCTGTTAAAGTATTTTTTTCACTATTTGGATACTTGAAATCCACATTTCTAAATTCAATTATTGGTTTGTCTGTGTCGATTTTATCAAGTTCACCATCTGTGATACTTACTTCAGTGTTAAATATTTCATTCACACGATTTATAGAAACGATTATATCTGGCATAATGGTAAAAAATCCAGCAACCATTAAAAAGGATGTTACAATTTGTGTTGCATACTGAATAAATGCAAGTAAATCCCCAATTAAGAAATTTCCACTTTCAATATTGAAAGACCCAAAGTAGATTATGCCAATGGTCATAAAGGATAATTGCAGTGTCAACATAGGTGTTAAGAGAAGAATAATTCTATAAGCTTTAATGAAGGTTTCATTGTACTCACTATTTACTTTATCAAATTTTTTTTCTTCATACTCCTGCATTACAAAAGTTTTAATGACAGGCATTCCTATCAGGACTTCAGTGGCATTTCTATTGATTCTATCCATAATTTTTTGCAATTTTCCAAGATATGGCAGTATCTTTCTAAAAAGAGGAATTAATAAAATTATAATAACGGTAACTATTAATGGGATAATCCAATATAAGTTTGTTTCAAGCTTAAAAGACTTCATAATACCTCCAAATCCAATAATTGGTGCTAATATGATTATTGTAAAAAGCAATTCTAAAAACAATTGGATTTGTCTAACGTCGATTAGGGTTCTGGTAATAAGTGAAGATTTTTAAATGTTATTTATTTCATGATTGGAAAATTTTAATGCTTTGGTAAAAATCATTTTTCTTAAGTTTTTTGCATATTCTGAAGAAAATCTGCTTGAGAAAAAGGAGACAACTACTGCGGTGATTGTTGCAAGGATTGCCATTGTTATCATTTTTGTTCCGGTGTCATAGATATAATTCATATCTGAATTAGCAACACCTATATTTACAATATTGGCAGTATATTCAGGCAGTGTTAGTGTGAAATATGCCTGGACAAATAATAACAGTAGAATAAATATAATCGTTTTGTATTTTTTTATTAGTAGTGAAATCAACACATTCATAAAAATATTTATTGTTTTATGTCTTATTTAAATTGTTTTTTTTTGTTTTATGTTTAATAAATTTATTTATATGGTGAATCTCATATAATATAATATGTAATCTTTTTAGGTGGGATTATTTGTGGAATTTTATGGGATTAAATTCAGTTTTAACTATGAACTGTTAGATGAAAATCGTTTAGATACTATTTTTGATAATATTGAAAACTTGTTGGATGTGCGTTTTGATGAAAATTTAAATCCATATCGTCAAAAAAATGAAGGAAAAATTTATGAACTAAAGGAAGTTGATGATGATGTCATTGAAAAAGAAATGGGTGCTTTTTTTAAATTTTCATTTAATGACATGATTGATGTTCCTTTATATAAATTTTTAGTTCTAAAAAGTTCCAGTGAATTAACTGTTTTAGCTAATATTCACTCTTCAATCTTTGATTATTCTTCAGTAAAAATTATCAAAGACTTATTTGACAGTTCTGAAGAAATTAATGTTCCTAAAACATTTAGTTCTTACTTTGAAGAGTATGATGAATATTTAAATTCGTCTGAATTTGAAAATGACTGTAAATATTGGGAAGATAAACTTCAGGATGCTGAAGATTATATAAAATATTTCAATATAAAGTCAAATAATTACAGAAACATTAGTTTTTCGTTTGATGATGATTCACTTTCCAATTTCCTAAAAAACCATAAAATTTCTAAATATAATTTTTTCACAGCTATTTTTTCATTGTATCTTTCCCGTTTTGATTCTACTGAAGGATGTCTATTGAAATCATCAATCAATAGGAATGAAGTTGTTTTTGGATCACAGACAAAAAACACTTTATTATTGATTGACTATTATAAAAATGACACATTCAAACAATACTTGGACATTATAAGTGATGTGTATGAAGAGGCTATGTCTCATACTAGGGTGAATATTGAAAATTATGTGGACAGGTCATTTTATTATTCAATTCATGATTTTACAAATTTAAATGAAATTGCAGTTAAAAATGGAGAGGGATCTGCACTTACATTCAATATATACCAAAATTCAATTGATATTATCTATAATTATGAGGTGTTTTCAAAGATATATATTGAATATCTCATAGAAAATATAAAGCATCTTGTGGATAATGTTTTAGAGGGTATTAATCAGCGTTGTGGAGATTTGGAGTTTTTATCAATTGGGGATAAGTATGATTTTAATGGATTGTTTGAGTTGAATGAATCTCAAAAGACTATTTATGCAGATGCACAAAATAGGGTGAGTACTAGATATAACAATCCTCTTAAAATTAGTTTAGGTAATTCATATTCTGTAAATGAAGTTAAAAAAGCCATTAGTAAATTGTTTAAGTTACATCCGAATCTTACTTCTCGTATTTTGGATGATGTGGAATTAATAGGTTTTGATGCAAAACCGTCAATTGAAGTTGGATCTGTTGAAGATATTGGTTCTTTCGTCAGGCCTTTTGATTTAAATCATTACTTGTCTCGTTTTTTAATTGTTGATGATGAATCTGATTTATATTTATGTATGGATTTTCATACTTTAATTTTTGATTTAAGTTCATTTAGTATAGTTATTAATAGTTTGTTGAGTATTTTGAATGGTGAGTATGTTGAATTTGTTGATGATGGTGTTTTAAGACAGATTTCATTTGAAGAAGTCGTTAATGATTCTGTATATCGTGAGTATGCTCAGGAATTTTACGATGATTTATTAGTGGATAAGGATGAAGCTAATGATTTGGTGTTTTCTGTTGATGAAGACAGTTCTAAGATTTATTTTGAAAGATTTGATATTGATAATGATTATTTAACTTTATTTTTGAATAATCATGATATTACTCATAATCAGTTTTTTACTAGTGTTTTTGCGTATACGTTATCTAGATTCACAGGGAATTCTAAAGTTCTTTTTAATTTAGTTACTGATGGTAGGGAGCATTTAGGTTTGTCTGATTCAGTGGGTATGTTTTCCCGAACATCTCCATTAGTTATGGATTGTGAAAATCAAAGTGTAGATTCATTCATGGATTACTCGAGGGA
>JAFZMD010000012.1 GCA_017553445.1 Methanobrevibacter sp.
ATCCCCATAATCTTTCTATATAATATATAGTATTTTCATCAAATAATATAAATTTTGTTAAATAATTTTGAGAATAAAGAAAAAGAGTGAAAATTAGAATAAAAAATTTTAAAATTGTTAAAATTAGTTAAAATTAGTCAAAATAAGCAATTAATAAAAATAAAACCGCCGGAATAAATTGTTAAAATCTTAATAAACAGTAAAATAAGCAATTAATAAAAATAAATCAAATAAAAGAAAAAAAGTTTATAATTTGAAAAAGATTAGATGAAATGAATCACCTAATCTCGGACCCTTTCAAATTATAATAATAAGTTCAATGGGTGTGCTTCAATAGGTTCGGTACCGATATCTCTTGCTGCTTCAGCAATCATGATATCTGCCATACCACAAGCTGGGAATGCGAGTCTTGAGTTTTCGATAGGACCGAAAAGTACGAAGTCTCCACCAGCCATTTGTTGTACGATGTTGGAACCTATATCACATACAGGCCATGCTTCTTTGTGTTCTTTTTTGTATTGTCTTAACCAATCCCATGCGGAAGGTACGTTGTGAATACCAGAACCTACAGGGTATCCCCATTTAGCTTTTACAGCGTAAGAGGTTCTTACTGCAGGACCTGCACCTTGACCTAAAGGAGTTACAGCTACGTCCATCCATGGTTTGGTAATTCCACATCTTTCTGCCATTTCGAGAATACCTTCATCGATTACAGATCCACCAGTTTCCCAGATTTCGAGTTTACCTGCTACACCAGGGGTCATTGGGTTGAAACCTAAGAGAATGGATGCATCGATGTCAGAGTTAGCTACAGCTTCGATTTCGCCAGGTTCAGCAGCCATACTTAAGGAGTTGTATACTGCTCTTTCAGCTAATCCTGCTTCTTGTACGTATTCTACACCTGCAATTTTTGCAGCTGCAGCAGTTGAGTCGATAAGGAATGGTTTGTCACAGATGTCTCCTACAAATTCTAAGTATTTGACCATAGCTTCTGCAGTAGCACCGAAAGTTTGTACAACACAAGGGTTTCCGGTTACATCAGACATTTCTTCCATAGTTTTAATTAATCCTTCAGCAGCGTCTTTATCAAAGTCTCCTGCTTTTTCATCACTAATAATTTTGTGTCCGCCGTAAAAGATAGTTCCTGCTAAAACGGTAGGGTATTCACCAGGTTGTCCTCCCATTTTTACTCCAGCAATATCTACGACGAGTTGTTCTTTATCAAATCTAAACATTTATAATCCTCCGATCTAGACTAATCCTGTAAGTATGCTTTGCATTGCACTAATTAAACCGAATTCAATAGATACAATCAAAATTACAAGACCTAAAATTATACCATATAAAATACCAATATCTCTACCGTTTTGTTGTCCTAAACGTTGGAAGTATTCACCAACAGCAAATTCTACTTTTTCTTCAGCTTCATCTAATTTATTAACTGCAGCTGTCATATCATCGGTAGATACAATAATTTGAGGTACTGATTCTTCAGACATTTTTTAACACCTCTATAATCCACATAATTTAGCTAAGAATGGAATAACAACTGCTAAAGCGAGAGCAATTCCAAGACCTATAGCTATTCCAGAAAATCTGGTGCTGATTACGCCAGCGAATAATCTTCCTTCTCTTCCTAAGAGCTTTGCACGGTATTCTACATTATTAGAAGCATTTCTAATACCACGAGTATTTGGTTTGTTTGAAAATCTAACCATTTATAAAACCTCCAGTTATGCACCTAATAATGGTGCCATCAATAATAAGAAACCGATTACTAAAGTAAATACTAATCCAATCATAATACCTTGGACTTTACCTGCATAGTTACCTGCCATATTTCTTTGTACAGCACCAACTAATTTTACTTGAGTGTCAATGTTTCTGATTCTTGCTTCAAGTAATGCAGTTTCTGCGGAAATAGGACGAATTTCTTCACCTTCGTCTTCGTCGTCATCTCCTTCTTTTACTTCAATAACCATAGCATCTTCTTCAAAAGCACCAGGATCTTTCTCAATACATTCTTTTACTTTTGCAGTGATTGCTCCACCGTCTTCGTTATCGATCATGTCAACAAGTTCAACTTGTTGTTGGAATCTTTCTACACCTTCCATAGGAATGTTTTCTACGAAAGGAATAGCACCGGTAGCACCAGTGATTTTTTTCTTTTCAGGGTCGCAACCATTTTCGTGTAATGCTTGGATACTTTGACCAGTAATGTGACCTTGTACTTCTGCACCACATAAGATTAAGAATCTGATGTTTGGATTTGAAATGATGTTTGCAACAACTTTTTCAATACCTAAGTTTTCAGTTTTACAAGGTCCAGCAATAGCTGCTCCAGCAGCAGCTGGGACATCTTCGTTGTGAGAAGCTAAAGTAGTTACAGCAACAGGACTTTCAGGGTCCCCTACAATGTAGTCTCCACTTACTACAGGCCAGTTATCAGCAGTAGGTTTTTTGTCAGCCATCTATAAAACCCCCATAGCTGTTAATATAGGCATTGCTGCCATAATGAGGAACATTCCTATGACAAATCCATAAACCATGTTGGTTAATTTACCTGCAATTACATAGTTACCTTCTCTTCCTGGGAAGGAACCTAATGGTGCGGAATTAGGATCTAAGGAATTCATTAATTCATCAGCAGCTGCTTCGACTTTTGCGATTTCTCCGTTTATTTCATCCATTGAAAGAATGATTAAATCTCCACCACCAGCACCGAGAATACCGGTTTCTGGGTCAAGATTTAAGTTTAATTCAGGAATAAATTGTATTAAAGGTAATACCATCTATAACAACCTCCTTATTCCTCAACTTTTGGCCATAATCCAGACCATTTAACAGATGCTGCAGCTTCGCAGGAAGCATCAACAAACATTTTAAATGATATGTACCAACCAATAAGTCCAACAACTACAATTGCAAACCATGCGTATCCACCAGCAGAAATTGCAAGAAGACCAGTGATGATCATTGATAAGAATGCAGTAGAAGCACCACATTTAAGAGTTCTAAGTTGATCTTCGTTAGGTCCTAAACATGCGTTGAATGGGTGTTGGATAGCCATAGTAGTCAATATATAAAATACAGCGATAAATCCAGGAGCTACAACAGCAGTTAAAATAGCATCAATGGAGTATCCTCCTGCAATAGCAGAGGAGAATCCAAGTACAGCTAAAGCTGCAGCACCAGCGATTTCAGCAGTACATCTTTCCATAACAGGTATTTTCATTCCAATAATCTTTTTAGCTACAATAGCAACTAATAAACCAATAAGCATAGCAAATATTAATGCGAGTATAGGTCCTGCAATTTCTAATCCAGTTAAGTTAAGTGCAGCAATGATACCTACACCAGCTAAAGCACCGATTACACCTATACCTAAAGACATGTAACCAATAGAAGGTACACCAGTACCTAAACCGTAACTTGCAACACTACGAATAGCTAATACTCCCCAGAGAATAGCACATACAGCACCAAGACATGCGAGAACTGGTCCAAAAGTAGCATCAATACCTGATAAATAAATACCGAGTAATCCACCGATAATACCAATAGCTAATAATACATTAGCATCTACAGCACCTTCTGCAGGTGCTCCACTTCCTCCAGCAGACATCTTAAATACCTCCTATCATTAAAACCATGAAAATAGCAGCTACAAGAGAAACAACAGCACAAGCGAGGATTCCAGTTGGGAGTCTTTTGAATTTAGGGTCTACGAAACCTTCAATAGTACCTCCAATGTTATAGGAAGCAGTTACTGAATTGATAAAGAACATACCTACAGAGAGAATAGCTGCTAATCCAGCGATTACAGTAGGATCAAATCCAGTTAAGTTTGCAGTAGCGAATTCATTAATTGCCCAGTAAACTAATCCTCCACCAGCACCACCAAGTAAACCACCGATGATACCACTTATGTAACAGACGGTAGGAATACCGTGTCCTTCGGTACCAGGAGTTTTATATTTTTCTTGGTTCCAACCAGTGATTGGGTCAACTGCAGCTTTACCAGATGCTGGTACTACACCAACACCGAAAATATAAATAAAGTTACCAATAAGCATGGTGATACCCATCATTAACATGGAACCAACTGCACCTGCTAAGACGATTAACCATACTGGTTGACCAGACATAGAAGCTGCGGTAATGAGTCCAGTTAATCCTGCACCAGCTGCTAACATTGCGGTACCAGTTCCTACACCGGTAGCGGTAGCCATAGCTGCAGGAGCACCACCTACAGGAATGAAGTGTACACCTCCTCCCATAATAATACCTGCAATAACAACACATATAATAAATAATATAAGATTCATAATGTAACCTCCTTATTCCTCATATGGTCCGAATCTTGCTCTTGTAGACTTTTCAAGTAAGTAGTTAGCAGCGATTAATAATAATACGATGATAATACCTACGATTTGTCCTCCGATAGCTCCGAATACAACAGTAATCCAGAAGCTTACGAAAACGATAAGTCCGAAACAGAATCCGGTTAAAGGTCCACCATATTTAGCACAGAAGTTACCTACATCGATGGAGTTTTTAGCACCGAGAGGAGCTTTAGTTACTATATCCCCTTGAATAGCTACAGGGGTACCTCCACCGTATTCGAATTTTTGGTATTCACTTTCTGCACCGTAATGTACATCCCCTGTGGATGATCCGATTGCACCAATAGTAATTCCCCAAAGTACAGCGAGTAATGGTAATGGGAATGGGTGTCCAAGTCCATCTAATGGAAGAGTCATTAAGTAAGCGATTCCTACAATACCGAAACTTGCTATAAAACCATGAGCTGCGATAGGGCCTAAGGATTGGGTTAATACATCCATAAATAATGGTTGTTCAAATTGAGATTGACCAACAATCCTTCCCATGTGTGATGTGACTGTATAAATTGCGTGAACAAGTGCAGCAACAGTAGAACCCATTGCAATTGATACTATAGGTAAAATACCCATACTCATTGCAAGGTATGCAATAGCACCAGCGATACCACACCAGCATCCGTATGCTACTGGTTCCCCAGAAGCTGCCTTATTTATCATACGGTGTAAATGTCCCATTTGTGGAGCAAGTTGAACTTGTGAGTTAGGGTTACTTTGTGAACCGATGTCAGACTCTAAGTCCTCTGCAGCACCAGCAATGGTTGCTGCTGCACCCATTAATGCGACTACACCTAATGTAATAGGGTCCATATTTTCTTTTCCTCCTTAAATTTTATTAAATTTCAATTATTTAATAAACTATTACGTGATTAAATTTTCCCTTTAATCACATTTAGACATATTCTGCTCAAATATAAAACCATAAAGATCAAATAAAAATGGACTAAACAATGGACCAAACCAAAGTTCAGACCATTTTTAGAACATCAAAATGATTTTATACTTTATGATTATACTTCAAAACTTAAACAAAGATTTTATAAATCAAATAAGCCAATGAAGAAACCACTCAGCTTTTAATCTAGCTAGATTAAATCCTTAAAGTGTTAAGAATGAAATATTTGATGAATAAATCTAAAAATCTTAATAATTAAACTGCGAATAATTAAAAAGATGAACCAATGAGTTTTCAAGTCTACTTAAATTAAATTAAACTTAAAATTAATTAATTTAGAGACAGTAAACTCTTTATATTCTATATTTTTTTTAAAACACTATATATAAGTTTTACTAAAAAATCTCAAATTTAATCAATTATTTTTAGTATTGCTTAATTTTTTAAGCGATTTATCAAAATTAATTGACAAATAATCAATTTAAATTAAGTAAAATATCTATTTTTAACTAAAATTTTTTAAAATCTTTTTATAAAATGCATTTTATTATTTTCAAAATAAATTGAATAAAAATCCATTCTACTTTATACAAACAAATTCCTTATTGAAAAAAATAAATAAGGTAAAACTAAAGGATATGAAAACATACCCTTAGTTAAAAACCTTATTTATATAATTCCCGTTTACACCAAAC
The DNA here is from genome assembly GCA_017553445.1 of Methanobrevibacter sp. Lineage (GTDB taxonomy): Archaea > Methanobacteriota > Methanobacteria > Methanobacteriales > Methanobacteriaceae > Methanocatella. Next base: position 5,994 of record JAFZMD010000012.1, read on the forward strand.
TTATTTTGCTGGAATGATGATAGATCTTTCACCTGCAGGTTCGAATTCTCTAAGTGCACCTTTTGCGAATTCTGCTCTGACTTTGGTGAAGTCGAATGGTAAGTTCTTATCAGCAAATGCAATTTTTACGAGAGGGTTAACTGCAAATGCGTCTCCACGAGCACTGTGAGGTGCTTGTGCGATACCTGCGTATTCACCTTGGTGACCTACGTTCATTGCATAGTTAGGGTAGTTAGGACCTCTTAATTCAAGTGGTAAACCTTCGTCGTTTCTGATAGCGAATACGTTAGCTGCACCACATTGATCTTGCAAGTCGTAACCGTAGAATCCTAATCTGGAATGTTGTTCTTTGTGTAAGTATTGTGCTAAGTACCATGCAGATAAACCAGTTTGTGCATTACCAGTTGCGAATGCAGTGGAAATACCTGCAGCTGCGGAAATAACAGCAGCTCTTTGAGAACCACCGAAGTGGGTTTCAAGTAAAGCTGGGTATTCTTCGTATTGTTGTAATGAGTAGAATGCTACTTCAGAACCTACATCAAGAACAGTGTCCATGTTGTTTGGAGCTTCACATAATCCACCGTATTTGTCTTCTACGTAATCTTTACCGAAGTAAGAGAAGTCGTCTAATACGTTATCGGTGTATGCTGCGGTAGCATATTGAGTAAATCCTACACCACCAGACATGTAAGATCCTAACCAAATTTGGTCGTATAAAGCAGCACCTAAAGCTACTACTTCTAAGGAGGATTCTACAGGGTCGTCGGTTACTCTGGATGCTTGACAGATATCTGCCATAAATCCGAATGGTACACCACCGAGTTCGTTACCTGCTCTTGCTCTTCTGATTGGTAAGTAAGTACCCATACCAATAACTTCTGCGTGTTTGGATGCGTATGCGAAGTCACCAGTAGCACCTTCACCTGCACATTGTCCGTATGCAGAAATCATTGACATACCAATTTGCATAGCAGACCATCTGGAAGTGGTACCACCATCACAAACTCTACCTACAACAGATGGAACTCTTACAATTTGCCAAATAGCTCCGCCTACTTCAGCTTTTAAAGCTTCAGCTTGTTCTTCTGGGAACTCTTTGTTGATGTCTAATACAAATGCAGGGTCAATTTCTGCTGCTAAGTCGTCGTCACCAGTAAATACTTTTACATAGGAGTCGTCTACTAATAATGGGTTGGTTTCTACCATGTGTTCTTGTACTACAGCTGCACCAGGCATAGCGTGGTTTACAACTTCTAAGTAATTGGTAATGGTTTCAGGAGTTACTTCCATACCTAACCTTTTTTCGAGTACGTTGTGAGCAGTGTTTAAACCTACGATTACAGTTTTTCTGATATCGTCCCAAGCTTGTTGCATTGCTGCGTTGTTGATAAAGTGTAAGTCGTCCCCTTCTACAAAGGTGTCAGTACCGGATAATTGGTAGGACATTAAAGCTCTTTGACCGAGTGGGTTACCAATGTCTGGGTTGTACATTGGGATTCCTCTTTTCTCAGCAATAGCTTTACCTTCGTTTACAAATTCAGTTTTTCTTTCAGATTGAGTCCAACCGCCCATATTATAGAAGGTAGTAGTTTTTTCTTCTGGAGCTTCTTTGAACTTTTTAGTCATTGCATCTAAGAATTTTTTATCAGCCATTTTAATAAACCTCCTTAATATTCTGGGTTGTAACCAAATTGAGATCTAGTGACGTGGATTTGTCTTAAGACAGTTACAGCGTCTTCGTCATCTCTGTAAGCTTCACCATCACATCTGTAGATAGTGGTTTTAGCTCTTAAGGTTTCTTCATCTAATGGTTCACCTAATACTACAGGTTCGTCTAATTCACGACCAATTTGGTCTTTTACCATTTCTACGTTACCGGTTTCTTTGTTGAGTACTTGTCTTCTTAACATGTCGAACATTAAACCGTTTTCGTCGAGTCTTAAAGAGTGACCGTGTACACCTGCACCTCTGATTCCAGTACGTGCAGTGTCAAAGTATTCGTTTTCTAAGATTTCTTTGGAAATTCTTTCTACGTCTCTTTCACGAGCTTCGATAATTTGTCTTCCGGATAAGGTACCGGTATCGATTCCTCTGTATCTGTATACATAGGATCTTGCTCTTAAGAAAGGTTGAGCTGGAGCAAAGTACATGGAGTCTACGAATTGGATGTATCTTACTCTGTCCCCTGCTTTTGCACCGTCAATAGGTTCTACAATTTCTCTAATAATGTCATCAGGTTCGTCCATTTCATCGAGTGGTGGGTGAACGGATTTGTATTCTTCACCTGGAGCTCTGTGACCTAATAATTTTACTACGTCTTCATCAGATATTTCTCTTAAAACTTCTAACTCAACATCTGGGTTAGTGAATTTTCTTCTGTTTTCAGCTACCTGAGAAGTTCCTGGATAATATTGTGCCATAATTATGCATCTCCTAATGTTAATCTAACTTTTCTAATAATCTCATCTAATTTTTCTTGAGACACTGTTTGTCCCCTAATAACTCCTGATACTATATTCATGATTTTACCTTCTGTCTTTACCTCATCAGGCATGACTTTTGCGGTTTTAACACCTATCTTTGCAAAATCTTCAAAATCTACAGGATATTCACAAATAATAACACATGGTTTGTTAACGTTACGCAAGATTAATCTTGCTTTGTATGTAATATGATTTCTTACTCCTCCTAAATGAACCACAATGACTTTAAACTTTTGCATCTGTTCAACTTCCTTATCAGTTAAACCAAACGCATTTCCTGCACCACCTGCAGGAGCATCATGTGGAACACCACTACCCGCATCCAATATCATTGTGCTGGTCAAGAGGTTAGCTTCACGTAAACCAAAGGTAATTTCACAAACAGGTTTGGTAATGTGTCTACGACCTGGAGACATAGCAACTGCCAAAACATCACTTCCACATTCTGCGAAAGTTCCTCTTTGAGCAATTCCACCTCCTTCACCAAGACCTCTTGTTTCCCTACAGTCTACAAGATGTGTGCATCTTCCAATCATATTATCAAACCTATAATCAAAAACCTAGATATTTTATTCCAATGTATCTTTTTTTAGAATAGAGACATGCTCATTAAATTTGGAACGGGTATCTGCGATACCAATCAATTCTTCAGGAATTTCTGTACCATCACCGTATTTCAATCCATCAGTAACAGTTTTTTGTTTTCTGATGTATTGGGATTTGCTGGTATTAATATCAAAACCAGTGTCAATATGTTCATCACATATAGCTCTGATTTCATCAATGCCAGATTCATCATACAATTCGACAAAAATTCTTCCAGTCTTAACTTTTAATTCAACTTCTTCGCCGTTTACCACAATGATTCTGCGGTCGCCATAAATACGATCAATTTCATCTTGCGGTGGGAGCCTTGGTCCTTGAATAACAGTTCTTTTTACTGATTCTAAAGATTCGAGATCATTCAAAACTTTTTCAGTTGTGTCTGTACCTAAAATTCTGTGTGGAAATATTTCAATATCCATTATTTTACCTCAGTTATTCAAACCAAAATGATTCAAATAATTTATATGTGAATTTTAAATTAGATTTTAATTAACAAAAATTAATTCGATAATTAGATGTCACCTTTAATCTCAGCAGCTGCTAAAGCAACATATTTGAGTGGTTCTCTGAATTCGTCAATCTCACTGTATACTTCTTTAATTAATCCAGAAGTTGCTTCTGGAGAGAAGAGTTGGGTACCAGCATCTAATGCCATACCTGCAGCTACACAAGGGATAGTAAATCCTTTACTGTGTCTGGTTACTACGTGGTTACCGTTGAATAAACCAGGACCTCCTCCACCATAGATAGAGTGAGAGAAGAAAGAGAATCCTACAGCTACCCCTTCAGCTCTACCGAAGTCAATACCAGGTAAACCGGTAGCGAATTCGATGTTGTCGTTGAAGTATAAAATAGTTGATGGAATACCTTGAGCAGCTCTTGCTGCACCTACGTTAACCATAATAGCAGCAGTACATCCAGCAGCAGCATATGCGTTCCATTTTGCAGCGTCACTGGTTGCATACATGTTGTATCCAGTTAATTCTTTTTCTACAGCGATTACACCGTCTGCTTCAGCTTTAGCAATAGTGTCTTGTACGATAGAACCTACAGTTCCTTCTTTTGCGTTGTCTTGTACGAGACCTAATACCATATTGTCAGCGTTTAAACCTTGGTAAGCTAAACCTAATAAGTGCATTCTTTCGTAAGCACCTACTGCGTCACCCATTTCAAACATTGCAGTTTGTTCGAAAATACTTGCGAGTGCAGTGGATTGTAAAGTGTTCTTTAAGGTAGCAGCTACGAAGTCGTTTGCTTTAATGTTTCTTAAGGAGTAACCTGGACCTTCTAATTTTTGTGGTACGTCTAACATGGTTTTTAAGTTGGAACCCATGTATTCTACAGATTGTGGGTATCTTCCTAAGATAGCAGCTTTTACCATGTTTGCGTCGTACATGTTTACGTCAAACTCTTTGATAATAGCTTGAGTTAATGCAGTTGCGGTAGCTAAGGTTGCTACGGAGTATTCTGCGGAAGAGTCTAATCTGATAGTTGGAATTTGGACTAAAATCCTTTTTCCACCAGAGAGTAATTCACATTTAGTGTCATCGTCTTCAGTTACTTGAAGCATTTCTTTAATAGTAGCGTTGATGGAATCTGCATGAGCAACGATGTCAAGATCCATTTCTCTACCTAAGATTTTAGATTTTGCTCCACCGACGGAAGCAGTTTTTAAAGATTTTTCGATACCTTCTAAGTTTACAGCTACAGTTCTTTTAACACCGCTAATAATGTTTTTAATAGCAGGGTTACGTAACGGACTTAGAGCTTCGATTGGTACATCAGCTTCGACTAATGAACCTCTGTCGTCGTATAAATCGACTTTATCATCAAACTTTGCCAATTTTTTCCCTCCTAAATAAATAGAGTTAATATACCACCCAACAAAACTAATTTTTAGTTTTAGTGAGTAAGCTATCCAGCAAAATTTTTGCAATAGCCAGCTATTTGGTATACAAATATTAGTTTATTTAAAATATAATATAAACATTCGTTTAAGAATTAAATAGAAAACTTTATAAGTAATAAGATTTTTTAATTTTTTTATTATATATTCTCTCAAAAGTAATACTTTTTTAAATCGATGAAAATAAATAAAAATTGAAAATAACTGGATTAATACTATAAATTGGCTAAATATTCTTAATTTAATCCCAATATTCTAAATAAGAACAATATTATCTTTTAAAATGAAAATAAATAAAAAAATTAAAAATTATGAAAAATTCAAATATTACTAATTTTAAAGAAAAGTAATACTTTTAGTATTACAAAAAATTAGCTATTTTTTTAGAAAATTTTCATAACTTGAAAAA
>JAFZMD010000013.1 GCA_017553445.1 Methanobrevibacter sp.
TAAAAAAGTTGTAGATCACCACAAAATTGCTCTTGAAACTTCATATCCTTTATTTTACAGAGCAGAACCTGTAGGCTGTACAGAGACAATTTTATTTAAATTATTCAATGAAAACAATGTTGAAATTGAAGAAAAAATTGCAAAATTAATGTTATCCGCAATTATTTCAGACACTTTACTTTTAAAGTCACCGACAACCACTGATGATGACAAATTCGCAGTTGAAGAATTGGCCAAAATCGCAGATGTCGACTATGAGGAATATGGTTTGGAAATGCTGAAAGCAGGAACTGACCTTTCAAGCTTTACAATCGATGAGATTTTGGCTCTTGATGCTAAACAAATTGATTTTAAGGATGTTAAATCCATTGTAAATCAGGTCAATACTGCAAGTATCAGTGACGTTTTAGAAATGAAAGATGAACTGGAAGCCGGAATTGAAAAAATCATTGAAAAAGAAGATTTGGATTTATTCATGCTTTTAATAACAGATATTGTAAACAGCAATTCCCAAGTCATTGTTTTAGGTAAAGACGCATCTTTAGTTGAAAAGGCATATGGCGTTAAACTTGAAGATAATACTGCCCTTCTGGAAGGTGTTGTTTCACGTAAAAAGCAAGTCGTTCCTATAATGACTGAAAATGCATAAGTGAGTTTTAATACTCACAACTTTTCTTTTTTTAAAACCATTCATTTAGTTCTATTAACTTATCCTGTTTTTTCACACAACAAATTATTTATAATTTTAAAAATAGAATAAATCATATTTTATCATATATATGAACAAACTGATTAACAATAGTTATTAATATGAACAAAAGTATTAACAATAGTTATAAATATAACAAAGTATTTAATATATGATGAATATATGTACATCCATGTAAAAAATTTTTATTTCTATAATTAAAATACTTCAAATTGTCCACTAACCATACAATAAGCAATTTTTTATTTGAAATAAAAAAAGGATGATGATAATATGAAAAAAAACACTATGAAATTATTAATTGACCTGATTATGATTATACTATTTTTAGTAATGTATAAAAAAAGGATAATCTCCATAGGTTTTCATGAACTCGCAGGTCTATTAGTATTTGTAATTGTATTAATTCACTTATTTTTCAATAGAAAACTATTCATTACTGCAACAAAAAAATTTAAGAAAGTAAAAACAAAAACTAAAGCAAGATATATAGTAGATGTAATCTTATTAATTGATTTTATATTAATAGTAATAACAGGAATTATGATTTCCAAAGTATTATTTAATTTCAGATTCTTTGGAATATGGAAATTTACACATAATTTTTTATGTGCCTTTGCACTGATACTTGTAGGTATCCATTGCGGTATTGAATGGGACACATTCTCTGCAATGATTAAAAAAGTAATAAAAATACCTGAAAATATAGCAAAACCATTAATAGTAATATTTACCCTATTAATCCTGGTTGGTGGAGTTTATAGTATGGTGGATACACCTTTCGGTGACTGGTTAACAGGACCGTTCACATATGATCCAGCCAATCATCATGGAGACGGCCATGGTAATGGATTAGGTCTTGGAAAAGGAGGCAATGGAACAGGACATGGAAATGGAAGTGGCCATGGAAATGGAACAGGCCTTGGAAACAATGGAACAGGAAAACACCTACACAATGGAAGTGGCCAAGGAAAACATATGGGAAAAGGACTGCATAAAAACCAAAATAAAACTGGAACGGGCCTAGGAAACAATGGAACCCCACAACACAAAAACCAGAATAAAACATTCAATCAGAGCAATAATGATACTGATTTAATAAACTTTGATAGTTTAACATTTGATAATATTGTTAACTCTGGAAATATTGATTATTTTACTATTCTCATCACAATTCTTGAAATCGGTTCAATAATAGGGTTCTTTGCAATAATTACTAGATTTATAACCAAAAAGTTATTATAGAATACTTAAAAATAATTTGTTGCAGTTGTCATCAAAAAAGATAATTGCAACTAAAACCTTTTTTTACATATTCCTGAAACAACATCACCAGTGATAAGTGGAGTAATCTACTTGTAGTTATATATTAAAAATAAAAAAAACATACATAATATATAAAATACTTGGTGAAAATTAATGACAAAAACAAGAATAGAGTGGATTGATTTAGTACGGGCAATAGCTATTTTAACGGTATTATACATTCATGCAACAGATGGGATTTATATTATCTCTTCTGATGCGATTGTGAATTATACTATTTATTCTAGAATTTTTGAGTTTATTTCATTGTTTATTGGCCGTATTGGTGTTCCATTCTTTTTGATGATTACTGGTTATCTGATGCTTGGCAGGACTTATGACGATGAGAAGGTTCGTAAATTCTGGTCCAACAATTGTAAAAGCCTAATAGTTGTTACGGTTATCTGGGCCATAATTTATGTAATTAGCTTACAAACCGTAACGCTCAGTACCAGCATAATTAACTTTAGTGAATCAGGAACATTATTCTTCAGCCATATGTGGTACATGCCAATGATTATTGGAATATATCTTTCAATGCCGTTCGTATCAGCCGCTTTAAATCAATTTGATAGAGATACCATTTTTAAGGCATCCATTGTATTTTCCCTTTTGGCTTTTGCCCTTCCGTTCATCACCATAGTATGCGAAATGCATGGAATCAATGGTATTGCTCTTCAATACTGTTTAGGATTCAGTGGCGGAGTGTATGGAATATATATGATTATAGGATATCTTGTTAAAAAAGGACAGTTCAAGAATATTTCCAGTTCCAAACTATGGATAATAACCATAATATCCTTTCTAATATGTGTTCTGTTCCAATATTACGCTTTTACCATAAATTACGAATTCAGATTATGGTATGAATTCCCATTCATAATGCTTGGATCTTTTGCATTGTTTGAGTTATGTTCCAGGTTGGATAAAGTTCCAGGATATCCTGCGGTTACATTTTTATCCAAATACTCATTTGCAGTGTTTTTAATACATAACTTATTCAGACTACCTTTCCTTCCATTCATTACCCTGCTGCCTTATTCAGAGCCGGTCAAAGCAATAATCCTTTGGATTTTATTAATAATATTCAGTTATGCCGCCGCTGTTATTATCTATAGGATTCCTAGATTTGGTAAATACATTTTATATATGAGATAATTATCACATTATCTCTTTTTTCATTTCTTTAAATGCTTTTTTTGCTTCCGGAATCGGAAATAGAGGATATATATGAAATAATCCTTTACCTATGATTAATTTAGAATTATAGCAATCTTCAATGTATTTTTCAATGTCTTTATAAAATATTTCATTTTCTCCTGCAAAAACAAGAGTTTTTGCCAAACCAGACTTATCGCCATAAAGCGGACTTACCCGATAATCTTTTGTATCTAAATCTCCTGCCCAGGACTTGCCTATCTCTTTTAAACCGATTTCCCCTAAAATAGGGTCGTTTTCACTATCATATGGTGGATTGCCCATTGAAATGTCTACCCAAGGCGAAAATGTTACAATATGTGATGGTTGAGGCAAATCAATTGTTTTCAGGTATTGTGCAAATGACAGGACAAATCCTCCTCCTGCAGAGTCACCCATCAATATTGTGTTTTTATCAAGTTTGAGTATGTCCCTGTATAGTTCTCTGATAACTTCAAATGTTTCCTGCGATTTGTGATTAGGAGCAAGCCCGTAAACCGGTGCAATGACATATGAGTTTAATTTTCGTGACAGTTTCATGCAATATAAATGGTGCTGGTAATTAATTTCATTCACGTAAGCCCCTCCATGCACATATAGTATTATATTTTTACAGTTTCCCTTGTTTCCGAATGTGAAAACCTGCATTCCATTAAAATCAACACTTTTAAAAATACTTTTAACCGGTTTGTTATGAATCTTGGATTTTTTGGCTAAAAATTCCTCAATTTCGGCTTGTGAGTCCATATATTTAGGTTTCATAAACCTTAAAATAATCTCAGCCATTTTAGCAATAAATGATTTTTCACTCATATTAATCTTTAATTTGTTGATATTTCATAATCTTTCGAAATTTGGAGATAATGTCATTAATGAATCTTTTATGTTCGTGATTAAATAAAGTAACTAAAATAATTTTAGTTTCTATTTTATATTACTATTATATGTTTATTGGATTATGATAATATAGTTTACACACTGCAAAATCATGTTTGGTTGGTTAGAAAACTTACCTTCAAAATTCAGGGCATACATTAACAAATACTATCCTAATGATTATTATTGCAATAGATTTATTAACAAATTTATATCATATTTAAATATAAATAAGAATTTAAAAAAAACATTGATTTTCAAAGTTCTTATTGCATGATATAACGAAAAACATGCAAAAAAAATTTATAAAAAGTGAGTGAATTCAAAATGGATAAGATGAAAACAAAAATCTTGTTAATCTCATTGATGCTGATATTTCTCCTGTCTCTTCAGGGAGCAGCTGCAGCCAGCGACGATGCGAATTTGACAAGTGAAAACATTGATTTGTATATATGTGATAACGAAGGCGATGTGGATTCGGATAGTATACTAACCGCCGGCAATGGCGAAGACCCTCTGGGTGAAGGCAAAGACAACTCCACTATTACCATAACAGATTACACTTCTCCAATCAACAGGGGTGATGATACTACTGTTGGATTCAAAATCAATCGTGACGTTATGGATAATGCGGTAGACCTTTGGATAAACGGTTCCTATATCCTTACATATGATTTCGAATTTAATGAGGGAAGCTTCCTAATTACCAAAGACAAATTCCCAAAAGAAGGCAATTACAACATTACCGTACACTACCGAGGCAACAGTATGTACAACCCATCCAATAATGCCTCCTGCATGATTACAGTGAATAAAAACAACATAACTCTTGATCCTATAGCTACAGGAGATTTTGTAGTTGGCGGCCGTGTTAATGTGACTTTCACTTTACCAACATACATTGACGGGAATCTAATTGTAACTATTGATGATGAGGTTGTAGTCGGATATACCATTGACAATGGTACAGTTACAATTCCTGGCAGTTACGATTTAGGAAACCACACAGTCACTGTAAACTTAACCGGAGATACCTATTCTAATGATGCAACCGGCTCAACTACATTCTATATAAACAAAGCCAACTCCACCATTACCATAACAGATTGCCCTTCTCCAATCAACATGGGCGATGATACTTATGTTGCATTCAAAATCAATCGTGACGTTATGGATAATGCGGTAGACCTTTGGATAAACGGCACATATATCCTTACATATGATTTCGATACTAATGAAGATAGTTTCCTGATTACCAAAGACAAATTCCCAAAAGAAGGCAATTACACCATTACCGTACACTACCGAGGCAACAGCAGATACAATGCATCCAATAATGCCTCCTGCATAATTACAGTAAATAAAAACAACGTAATCATGAACGCTGAAGGAAGCACTATCCATTATGGTGAAAATGCCACAATAACTGTTACAGGCCTTCCTGATGACGCCACAGGCATTGTATCCGTACGCATTGGTGATGGAATTTTCTTCGCAAATATTACAAACGGCAAAGCGGTAATTGAGATTCCGGGCTTAACTGTTAATAAATACGAAGGACTGATAGTCGAATACTCAGGAGACAATAAATATAATAACGCTTTCGCAGAGGCTACAGTAATCACTGTATTGAAAGCAAACTCAACCATAAGCCAGGATGATAACAATACGAATGAAACCCAACCCCTAAAACACGCTTCATCCAAAGCCGTTGATACAACTGCAACAGGTAACCCGATTGCAATCCTTTTGATGGCATTGTCTACATTAGTTATCACATATCGCAAAAAAATAAAACCTTAAAAAAAGAGAATTTTAACAAAAATACTCTATTTTTTTACTTTTTTTAAAATAATCCTACAATCTTGCTTCAACATGCCTCAATTTTCAGATAAACTGGAATTTTCAAACCATAATTTAATTGAAAATGAAATAATTAATCCCCAAAAAAGAAAAACATTAAATTACTGAATAAATAAATGATTATAAGATGATAGAAAATGATAAAAAAATCATAACTGCTATGATTATTATACTTTTAGCGATGACTGCTGCTGTATTAATCTATAATATCTATAACACTAATTTTCACCAAAGCAATGTAAATCATTGGGAAAATGACCTGGGAAATGTGGATAAATCCGTTTATGGAAATAATAATTCCTCTACAGAACTTGTTTTAATAGCAGGTATTCATCCAAGAGAACCATTGGCAATTGAACCTGAAATAGAAGCTGCAAGGCAATTTGCTGAAAATCATGACGTCAAATTTACCGTTTATCATGTCAATGTAACAAACAATCCAACGGATTATCAGGAAAGCCGTGACCAGGGCGAGAGTCTTGTCCATGATTTTGTTGTTCCGGATATCAGTCATACCGATGCAAAGGCAGTAATCATAAGCCATTCACATGTTGAAGGTTATGGTGAAGGATATTACTTGGCCACACCGGCAATGGATAGTGCATCTGTAGACATTTCTGAAAAAATAGTCAATTCCAGCGACTTCAAATATTATCCAAGAAACGTTTCACAACCGATTGAAGCAACATCTGCAAAACTTGTTTCAATTCCAATAGCCGACGCAGGATATCCTACATTTGTCTATGAAATACCTGAAAATATCACAGATCAGGATTCAACCGATAAAACCATTGAACTGTTTGGAATGATTTATGATATTGTCAGAAAATAGAAAATGAAATTTATCAATAACAAATAAATTTTAATAATTTAAAAAACAAAACATTATCTAATATAAAGGGATTGTTTAAAATGTTAAGTATTAATCAATGTTATCTGGATTTCGTTAATAAAATTCTAAAAGAAGGAAAGGAAACTTATAAAGACAGTAATCATCATTTATTGGAAAGTTTAGGAAATTTCTATATAATAGACGACCCGTTAGACTTAAAATTCAGGGCAAAATATCAAAACTATACAACCGACATGATGCTTGCAGACATCAAATCCGGAAAATTCGACATGGAAGGATGTCCAATAAAAAGCGACGCACTATACGAATACGTCAACTCAGTCGAAGACCCAGAAATTATCAATAACACCCAAGGATTCGTATACACATACCCAAATCGTATTTTCGCTCATTTTGATGTAGACCAGTTTGAAAGTATGAAAAAAAGAATCTTAACCGCAACCGGATCAAACCGTGCCGTTGCAGTAACAATAAATCCAATAGAAGATTCAGAAGAAGAGGATATTCCATGTTTACAGTTCCTTCAATGCCTTGTACGTGACAACGAATTGACAATCCACTGCATATTCAGAAGCAATGACATTTTCGGAGCCTTTTACTCAAACATGTTCTTTATTGCATATCTTGGAATCAAAATGAAAGATGAAGTGAATAAGGAAATAATGGGTGAAAAAATAAACTTTGGAGGAATCCATTACCACTCCACATCAGGCCATATATATAATACTGACTTAAAAGCAGCCCGCAAATTAATAGCTAGCAACAAATAGCTATTAAACTTATTTTTTTATTAATTAAATGATAATTTAACGTTTTATGCGTTGATTAGGATATAAGAAATCATCCAAAAAGGCCAATGTCTCATCATTTTCCGCCAAATCTTCAACTTCAATAAGTTCATAAGTATCCAAAATCGGCTTCAATAAATTTTTACCAACTTTTATTTGGAGAATGAAATCTCTTGTAAGCAAATGGCGGATAAAATCCTGGGGTGTGGTAAATTCCCTTTTGACATTGGACACTAAAAAATCATCCAAAACATAACAGTTTTCCAATCCAAATTTATCAATGAAATTACTGCAAGCCTGATTATAAAATATTCTAGGTCCCACATGGACTTTAATGTTATTTAATTTAAATACAGCCAATTCAAGCAGTATTACTGCAGATTTTACTTCATCAGTCCAATAATCAGCCTGGAAAACTAAAAAATCATTTTTATTTAAAATCCTTTTTAAAGAATCGGCAGTCTTTTTAAGCTGAGGATGAAGAGTGTCTAAAGGAATCTGCGGAATATCAAATCTGATGGCTATTAAATTACTTTCACGGGATTTGAATTCATTTAAAATAACATCCTTATCCAAAGATTTGTTTAATGGATAGAAATAATCTTGCTTTTTATCCGAATTTAAGTAATTTCTTGCAGATTGAATGAACTGTGAGAACTTATCAAGCCTTAATGCGGCACCAACATTACGATTTTTGTCGGTCGGGTCAATGCATATTAATGGATCCTTAAAGTTTTCAGCTGTGCCATAATCCATCAAATCAATGACATGATGCAATTGCCAATCTGAAGCTTCCTTTAATGTGTTTTCAAAAGTTCCATATTTTATAATCAGCAGTTCACATAAATACCCTGCAAAACCTCCAACCTTAAATTCAGACCCATAAGTTCCGGTCATGTCCATGAATCTTTTTAAAAGCAGGACTTCATCGTTTTGGCCTTCAGACAAATTAGATTGAACAAATTTGGTATGCAAAATAGTCCTGTCTACTGCAGACTTAAGCTGGCTGCCATCATCTATCTTATAACATGGAACAAAATCAATTTTAAAACCATCAATTTCTGTTGTAACATAAGGATGAGATGCAAATTGATGATATGCAATTGCATTAAAAGCATCGCAGCATTTATGTGCTAAATTAAGCCCAGTTTGTTTTAAATCTTTTTTATCAGTAGTTAATGGAAATGCCATGAAAATATCGATATCTGATTTGCCCCTCAGATATGTGTCCTTTGCAACTGAACCAACCAGAACTGCTTCAGCATCAATGTTATCCTTACGGCATTCATCATTTAAAAAATCAAGCAGTCTGGCTGAAACTTCACTAACCTTATCTTTCTCTTCTTTTGTTGGTTTTATTTCATCTAAAATAACTTTGTAATCCATTTAATCATAGCCTGAATTCAATTAAATCTTCATAAATTGGTCCTGATGGAGTTAATGTGCTTTTCTTTAATATGATGGTGTTAACTTCCATAGTGCCTATATCAATATCATCATATGAGTCTAAAGTATTTTTAACCTTATCTTTTGCTTTTCCAGACCTCATACGGCCTATTGTCAAGTGTGATGAGAATTTTTTGTCCAAATCAAAGCCTATGGAATTGAATTCCTTATCGAGCTTGTCATGCAATTCTTTTAAAATTTGGTCTTCATCCAAACCTACCCAAATAACCTTTATGCGGTTTTTATTTGGAAAGGCACCGCATCCTTTTATCTTGATAGTGAACGAATCAAAATCGCCAATTACCTTTTCAATTTTTTCACCAATCAAATCAATTCCCTCGGTATCGATATCGCCGAAAAATTTTAATGTGAAATGCAGATTCTGCAAATCAACATATTTGATATTGGCATTGGTCTTTTTGAATTCACGAATAATCTTATTGATTTTGGGTTTTAAATCATCATCCAAGTCGACTGCAAGAAATGCTCTGATTTGTGACATCAATATTCCTCACTGTTCTATTATAGTCTCATCTATAGCTATACCGAAGTGTCTTGCACTTTTTTCTATGTAAACCTTAACCTTATCTCCAGGTTTTGCATCCGCAACGGATAAAGGATTATTGTCAGCATCAACGATTCTTATTGTTTCTGCATTTTGAAGCAAAGTTCTGATGGTATTTCCTTCATATTCAGCTTCAATCAATATCAATGGCCTTCTCTCAATTTTGCTTCTTCCGACATATGCAGTACGGGTTTCACCTTCAGTGTTTACAATCAATACTTCATCTCCTGCAACAAGTTCTGACAGGTATCTTGTTTTGTTGCCAGGAACCATAACGTATGCCTGTACCGGACCGGCATTAACTCTAAATGGTCTTGAAGCAACATATTCACTTTCCAAGGATTCTGAGTGTACTAAAAACATGGATTTTGAATATGATCCGATTAACATTCCTTCTCCAGGTTTCATCATGTCTGTTGTATCGACACAAACCCTATCGCCTGAACCTAAAGGTTTTACATTGGTCAATGTAGCTATTTTCAAGTCATATTTTGCTCTTGAAGCATTGTCAACTTCCTTGGCTATCTCTTTAATTAGTGCAAAGTCATTTGCTTCAAATACTACACCGTCGGTTCCATGTTCCAAAGTTTCCAAAGCCAATTTTGCACCGTCAATATCGGCTACTGCAGCCATTATCTCTACATCTACTTTTTGAAGGTCTGCTATAATATTTTCTAGTGGGATTACTGTCCAATCGGTCCCAACAAGAATAATGTAATCAACGATTGGTCCTAATGTTACTGCCAGTTGTTCGTGTAATTTGTCAGTGATTTTAATGTATGCGCAAACAGTTTTTCCTTCACTTTTAGCCTTTTTTGCATCGGCCAAATCTTTAGAATCTGCTAAATTTTCACTCAAATCGATTGATCCGTCCCCTTCACCATTAAATCCTACAAGATATATGTCTGCATCATCTTTATTGGAAATAATGTTAACATTTCCTAACTTGCGGATTTTGTCACTATACTCCAAATCAACCACATAATTAATGCCTGATTCAAGTGCAGTTGTTATCATTTCCTTTCTGTCGTCCCATGGGAGGTCTGGAGTCACTATCCAAGCGAATTTATTTTGCATTGAATCACCTTAGTCTAAGAATTTTAAAGCTTCTTCAACTTCCAAATCATGATGAACTACTTCTGAAATTGCTCTTGTAATTTTTCCAGGATTTTTTGCTTGGAAAAGATTACGTCCAAATGCTACACCTGCTCCACCAACACTTAAAGAGTCTTTTACCATATTCAATAATTCTTCATCAGTGTCTACTTTCGGTCCTCCAGCAATTACTACAGGCACAAGTGCACCTTCAACTACTTCCTTGAATGAATCAGGGTCTCCGGTATAATTAGTCTTAACAATATCCACACCCAATTCTGAACCTACACGGGCAGCATGTTTTACAAATTCAACATCCATTTCGTTTTCGACCTTTTGGCCCCTTGGGTACATCATTGCTAAAAGTGGAATTCCCCAGTAATCACAGGTTTCAGCTATTTCACCTAATTCCTGTAACATTTCACTTTCAGTTGCGCTTCCGAGGTTTACATGTACGGAAACTGCATCTGCACCTAACTGGATTGCCTTTTCAACAGATGTTACAGTTACTTTATTATTTGGGTCCGGTGCAAGGGAAGTACTTGCTGATAAGTGTACAATAAGACCTATATCCTTACCGTATCCTCTGTGACCTCTTTGAACAATTCCCTTATGCATTAAGATCGCATCTGCTCCTCCTTGGGAGATTTCTTCAACAGTGTCATCAATATTTACAATTCCTTTAATAGGTCCGCTGGAAACACCATGATCCATTGGTGCAATAACTGTTCTGCCAGTATTCCTATTAAAAATTCTTTCTAAACGAATTTTTTTACCAATCATTATATTACCTTCTAAAAAATAACATTATATAATATATTTATAATCTTATATAAAGTTTAATTGTTCATTTTTGTACTTTAAAAAAGAAATGTTATTTTTTAGGCATTGGAGTCCATAAATCAAATTCTTTTATCTGAGGAGGAATACCGCTATCCTTGTATGAATCCAAAAATCCTTCCTGAGACTTATAATCTCCATTGACCTCAGATATTGAATTATAAAACTCAACCAATCCCCTATTTCTGATAATCGTGTGTTTTGGCTTGAAAGTAGATGACCATATATAAAAGACCTTAAAAACAGTGTCAGGATGATATCCTCCGCCCAAGTCAATTGCCAAGACATCACATTTTTGAATTATCTTAAAGACATCAGATAAAGTGTCATGAAGCCTTACATCTGCATTAATAAAAGTTAAATCCAGCTTATCCATTTCTTCACCTGCTTCAGGAGAGTTGTCAATAGCTATTAATCTTACATCATTTTCCAGAATCACTATTGAAGTGTTTCCTGTGTGGCATCCAAGTTCAATGACTGAATCCCCGTCGTTTATGACTTCCCGAATCTGTCTTCTGTAATCGTTGACATCATAGCATAACTTTATCATAATTGCCTCTTTGCATATAGTTTATCTATATTCAATTCTTCAATATTTAATTCTTTAAATGAGCTTTCATTATCTGCAAAGGCAAATACAGTATTTCCAAGCATTGCCATAGAAGAGCCTAAAATATCATCCGAAGAATTAAAATAATTGACTAAAGATTTAACTTCATTTGTCATCAATTTTGTTTTTTGGGAAAACTCAAAGGAAAGCTTTAAAAAATTTTCTACACTCAAATTTTGCTTAAATTTCTCAAGACATTCATGGCCATTTTCAGATATTGTCTTTTTATACGCTGGGTCCTGTATTATTGAAGCTGTGTCAATTTCTCCAAAGAATTTAGTTGCAACAAATAACTTTTCATCAAAGGACCCTATCTCCCCAATTCCCGGAGCGCCCGGACGGGTTCTTAAAACCATACCCGAACCAGTCTGTGCTATGACATCACCCAAACCTCCACCAAGGGAAACTTCAGCCTTATGGGCAATCTGGCCACATTCATCATATGAATAATCATAATCGAGAAATTCATTCAACGCCAGTGCAAAGCTTAATGCAGAAGCGGCGGATGTTCCAAATCCGGCACCAATAGGAGGTTGAATATCCTGAATTATTTCAAAAGACGCTTCGCCATCAAAGTACTTTAATACTTCATTGATTACAACGTCTGAACCCTGATTGACATTGATTTTAAATTCAGAGGAGTTTTTTACTGTAGTTTTAACTCCACGGTCAAGTAAAAATCCGGCACCGCAGGATCCATTTCTTAACGGGTCATTATCGTTTTCAATAGTAAAAAAACCAGTGATATGTGCCGGGACAAAAACTGAAACACTCATAATTAAAAATTTGGTGATAATTAATAATAAATTTGTTCATAAAAATTATTCTTTAACCCAGCGGGCCACAATATCTTTTGCATCATATACATTTGCACCGGGAATGGATAAGCCCTTTTTGATATCTGCGCCTTTACATAATTTTTTCAAATCCTTTTCTGAAGATCCGAATCCTGAGCCTTCATGGGTTACAAAAGGTTTTACTCTTTTTCCTTCGAAATCCAACTGTTCCAATTGAGTCCACATCGGCATCGGCAGTGTTCCCCACCAGTTTGGAAAGCCGATATAGATTACATCATATTCACCGATATCAGTTAATGCCTCTTTAATTTCAGGCCTTGCATCGTTTTCCTGTTCCTTTTGAGCCACATCAATGCATTCCATATAATCCAGAGGATATTCATTTGCCGGTTCAACCTTAAATAAATCCGCTGAAGTCAAATCCTCAATATATTCAGCTATTACTTCTGTATTTCCCTTTTCAATGTTTTTTAACTCACCGCCAAAGTAATTTTCACCTGCGCGTGAGAAATAAATTATTAAACTTTCAGACATTTAAAACACCTTCTTTTTAATTGTATATTTGGAAAGATTAATATATAAATGTTGCGAAAAACAACAATTAAAAAAATTAAAAAAATAAAAGAATAAATAAAATTATTCTTTAATTGATCTTGCGAGCTCCGCACCTTTATTGAATGCCTCTTCCAAGACATCCTCATCTGGAACGAAAGTAACATCCAAAGTATCGGTTACATTAAATCCTGCAGATTCCAAATCGGTTTGAAGTTTGGCTATAGCTCCTCCACCCCAACCTTTGGATGAAAAGATTAAGGCGTTTTTGTTACTGGTTGTTCCTGCAAAATTAACACAATCAAGCCAGTACATCATATTACCGATACGTGGGAAAGGCTTATTCATCATGGTAGGAGCACCTAATGCAATAGCTTTACTGTCTAAAACGTCAGTAATTACATCATCAGGGCCGTCCTCCTGCATAAAGTACATTTCAACTTCAACGCCTTCACTTGCAATACCTTCAGCGATTTGGAAAGCCAATTTTTCAGTTGAATGGTGCATAGTATCATAGATAACAGTGATTTTATCTTTACATACACCTGAACCCCATTTAGCATATAAATCTATGATGAATTTAGGATTTTTCCAGATTTGACCATGGCAAGGAGCAATCATTTTGATTTGATCCACAATACCATTATCGGTTAACTCCTGCAATTTCATTCTAAGCATTGGAGAGCCCAAAGTTACAAGATTAGCATAATATTTCTGAGCTTCTTTTTCCAAGACATCTAATGAATAGTCTTCATCAAACCTTTTGGAATGGCATACATGCTGACCGAATGCATCGTTTGAAAATAGGATGCCCTCTTCAACCAAAAATGTAAACATGCTGTCCGGCCAGTGCAACATTGGAGCGGAAACAAATGCTAATGTTCTGCCGCCAATATCGATTTCATCACCAGTTTGAACAGTATTGATTTCAAGATCTCCAAAATTATGATATTGCTGTTCTAAAAATTTTGCACAATTAGGAGAAGCATAAATTTCAGCTTCAGGATTGTATTTTGCAATGGTTTCTCTTAAATGAGTGGAATGATCCATTTCAGAGTGATTTTGAACAAATACATCTATTTGAATATCTTTGCCTTCTTGGGCAAATGCATCTTCAATTCTTGCATTCAATTGATTGTCAAATCCCCCGTAAACATTATCTATCAATACGGTTTTTTCTTCTCCAAATACTAGATATGCATTGTAAGTGGTTCCTGGAATACTGTATCCATGAAAAGTTCTACCATTCCAATGGAGTACACCAACCCAGTAAACACCTTCTGCAATTTTTGCTGCTTTAGCTTTCATGATAAAAATCTCCTAAAAAATTTCAGTTAATAAAAATTATATCTTTATTTCTATATAAAATTAGTTAAAAAAATAAGAAAAAATAGATTTAAAAATTAAATCTATTTGCGTAGCATTACCTGTTTTACAACTGCATCTACAGCCTGGTCAATATCGCTTGATCCAAAATCGTCATCTGAATCGAAATCATTATCTATTCCAATGACTGTGATGTTTTTATTATCCTTAACTAAAAGATAAGCAACTGCATATCCTTTATCTTTAGAATAGGTACTTGAATTAAAAGAAAATGAACCGGATAAATCATTGCCCTTGGTTGTGGTATTACCAGTTGAACTTTCATTAAATTTAAAGCATTTTTGAGATAAATATGAATTTATTGCATCATCGCCGATGATATCTGTTGTTATAAGAATTTCTTTTTTATCATCTTTTAAAAGAGTGCTTGTGGCATTGGAGTCAGTTACTTTATAATCATCTGGGACTTCAAACTTTAGATTACCTAAAGTTGCATCAGCAGCACAGACTGCAGCTACACTTCCAGCTATTAAAAAAATAGCAAATAAAGCAAGAATTGTTTTATTTTTCATTTTAAAAATCTCCAAATTTTAATATGGGAAAACCGCTTTTCCCATTAATCATATATTGGATAATAGTAATATATTAATTTGAGGTTTAAAAATGAATAAAAGAATAGATTTACATATGCACAGTTTGTTTAGTGATGGTGAACTATTGCCATCTGAACTTGCAAGAAGAGCTTTAAAATTAAATCATGAAGCAATAGCGATTACAGACCATGTTGATTATTCCAATGTTGATGAAATTCCTAAAATACAATCAGCAATAGATGACATTAACTCAAATTGGGACATAACTGTTGTTTTAGGAGCCGAAGTAACCCATGCACCAACAGAATCCATAGATGGAATAGCTAAAAGAGCAAAGGAATTGGGTGCTAAAATAGTAGTGGTACATGGTGAAACATTAAACGAACCTGTAACACCCGGCACAAACTTGGCAGCAGTCAAATCAGAACATGTTGATATATTGGGCCATCCGGGTTTGATTACCCGTGAAGAAGCTGAACTTGCACTTGAAAATGACATTTACTTAGAAATCAGCGCACGCAGCGGACACTGCCTTGGAAACGGCCATGTTGCAAATATAGCTCGTGAGGTAGGAAACAAATTATTGGTGGATACAGACACTCACTCACCGGATAACTTGATAACATTTGAAAAGTCATATGAAATCGCACGTGGCGCCGGCTTAAGCGATGAAGAGGCCATGAAAGCTATCGTAGATAATCCACGTGAACTGCTTAAAAGCAAAGGAATTTTATGAAATCATCAAAACTTTTAAAAATCATTAGAAAAGAATTGAAAGATTATCCTATAGACTATTTAAGAAATAAGGTAACAGACGACAGATACAAAGACCCCTTGGTTAAAAAACTGGCCAAATACAACTCACAGACATATGACGAAATCTATTCCATAGAAATTAAGGATGACTTTGACGTTAAAGATGAAGTCATCAAAAAAATGAAGGCAGACATTAACTATTACTTTGACACCTATGCCGGAGGAGATGTTGAAACAAGAGAATTTACCAAATATATCTCCCTATATCTTGCATTGATAGCTAAAAAACCGCTGCATCCCTATAGTGATGAAAAAAAAGATGACGTTTATGAATTGGACGATTCCTATTACTGCAAAATCAGAATGAAATCCATTCACGATAAAAGGTCTCTCTGCAGATACTGTGTTTGTCAGAATGTTGGATATATGGGATTATTTTAATACTTTATATGTTAAGATTAAATCCTTTCCCAAGGAAAAAGAATCAGTCAACTCCAGATTGACTCCCTCATCCATCGTATCGAATCCTTCACCATCGAATAAGGTTTTTGCATTAACGCCGCCGACAACTTTCGGTGCAATGCAAATTCTTATCTCATCAATGAGACCTTCCTTTATCATTGCAAAGTTTAGTGTAGCTCCCCCTTCAAGCATTAATGTTTCGATTCCTTCATTTGCCAAATGATTCATTAATGCAGTCAAATCAACACGCTTATCACCGCTGAAGAAAAATTCCACACCCCTTTGTTTGAATACATTGCATCTGTCAGAGACTAAAAAATCGTATTTGAACTCGTTTGCTCCGGCAATTATTGTTCTTGCATCCTTGTTGGTAATTCTAGCTGCAATCGGTGTTCTGCATTTGCTGTCAACCACTACACGAACTGGATTGTCATCGGGATTTGCATCAACTTTGTGAACTGTCAATCTCGGATCGTCTGCCAGCACCGTTCCTATTCCAACCATTATTGCATCCACATTTTTTCTAAGTTCATGCACCCTTTTTAAATCCTCTTCACCTGAAATATTTGAACTGTTTTTTGCAGTGACAATCTTTCCGTCCAATGTCATTGCCGCATTTAAAATAACGTAAGGCTTCATTAAATCACCTCAGATATGATAAAACATCTCTTTGATTTGCAGGAAATTCGCCAATGTCTGATTGCCTATTACTCCAGGCATCGTTAAAGCAACAAAGATACCTAAAATACCAAATATCAAACCGATTCCCCAGATTATATGAACCGCCTGCTTTTCTGTAATCGGCCTTCTGATAACCCACCTTATCAATGACTTGAAACCGGTTTCGGGCCTTATCAGCTTACCGTCATCATCAACCTGTGTCGGTTTGAACTGCTGGCGCTCCATAACTCCTGCACTGTAAAATTTCATGGCCGCATCAATAATATTCGGCATCAGTACAATGAATGCGATTAACTTAACCCTACCGATGAAAGCTATGGAAACGATTGTAGCACCGATAATCAATGTGCCTGTGTCTCCAGGAAATATTTTAGCAGGATACTTATTATAATATAAAAATGCAATCAATGCTCCAAGCATACTCATGCTAATGATTGTTACATCGTATTTTCCTAAAATAATACAGGAAATAGTTAAAGATGCAAGTGATATGATGCCTAAACCTGATTCAATACCATTCAGACCTGCCAGCATGTTCGTTAAGTTGGAACCAATTGAAATAGCTATTGGAATGGAAATCAAATACAAGATACCGACATTAGACGGTGCAGCCCATATTAAAGGAAGGCCTGCCAGGAATAAAAGGAACAATTTCTCCTTTGAAGACAATACCAGCAAATCGTCTGCAATACCGATAATGCCGACAAGCAGAATTACAATTAATACAATACATAATGGAAATGCCAGAATGTCATGCATATAAATACCTGAAAACATTCCGATAATGAAACCGAAAAGGATGCCGAATCCACCCATTTCAGCAACGATAGGCTTCCAGGATTTATGCAGATCCTTACCTACAATATCTGCTTTTTCCAGCTTTCTAATAATCCGAGGCATTGATAAATGAGTTACCATAAAAGCAAGTAACCCACATATTATCGCTATAACATATAATGGTAGTTGAGGCAATATCATCATAACAATCACTTACTTATATTATCTATAAATAGTTAAAAAAATAATTTGTGATTATCGCCGATACCAAAGGAAAAAATAGTAATTTATTTATTGTTTAAAATATAATATACCGTTCTAATAGGAATATTTAACTTTTCAGAAATCTCTTTAGGTTTCAAGCCAGACTCTTTAAGCGATTTCACTTCATAATAGTCATATTTTTTAGTATTAGTATCCAATTTAGTCTTATTTCGTCTAAGCAAATAATAAACCCTGTTGACAGTTATATCCAATATTTCAGCAATTTCGGCGGCCTTATACCCTTCACTGGCCAATTGCAGCAGCTCATCTTCATAATCACATGGCTTTTTTGATGCTCCCCAATGATATTCCTTCACGACATCAATATCAAGCTGGTTTAAAGCTTCAATATACCTGTTTGAAGTTCTATTGTAAACACTGGGCGAACAGGTTATCTTTTCAAGGTTCGGATACTTTTCAAGTAAATCAATAATCTTTAATGAAGACAAAACCTCGGTAATATGAATTGATGTCACATCTTCATCCATAAAAAACACTACCCCTTAATCAAATCCAGGAACTTTTTAGACTTATCCGTTTTAGGATTTTTAATATTTTCAATATGCTTGATTTCCTTTTTAATTTTGGATTCATTTACATTGAATGCATTGCTTATAGTTTCCAAATCAATGTCACTGTTCAAATGCAAGTGCGCTGCACCCAATGCCGGATGATTAACTTTAATGTTGGAGTTTTTCATGAGCTTTTCAAATTTGAATTTCTCATATAAGATTAGATCCTTATCTTCAACATCAATTATCTTTATATCACTGAAATGGTTTAAAATGTCAATGACCTTTGGAAAATTTTGGGCAAAAACCTTTCTCTGCTGGCGGTCAAGTTCGACGCGAATATATGGAAACGGTCCGGTTGTAAGCTTACGGTTAGAAACAGAAGTCGTCAAATAATATCTGAAGATATCCCAGCTGATTAATGCTGGAGCCACATTTTCAAATATTGTTCTTTCAATCGTTTCACGAGTCTTTAAATCTCTTTTGAGTGAACGGTTTAATTCATCATTACGATTCAAGTATTTGAGTTTCTTTAATTCTTCATTGATTTTATTTTCTCTCCAGTTTTCTATTTCAGCGACATCAAATGAATCTATGAAATTTGGAGTGTAATTGCTGTATTTATGAATCAGTTCATCGTAATTATTGATTCTTTTAAAATCAGACAGCTGCCTTTTAAAAATATCGTCCCTCATGGTTTTAATAATCTTTTCGGCATAGCGGACATAACCCAATGCCAATGCCGTACGTGCATGCTTATCGTCAATTATAGCCGGTTTGGTTCTATGGAATTCCAATTTTTCTATTCTGACGTTTTTTCCATAGGTCTTTCTAAGTTCCTCCTCATAGTTTTCAACAAACTCAGAATCAAAGGTAACCCTTTTTCTCAGCCAGCGGTTATTCTTATCCTTATACCTGAATAACGGTGAAATGGTTTTTACATGACCGGTACGTTCCTGTTTAAGTGCATTGATAACTTTTTTAAATGAATTTCTACCATATTTGGATAAGTCTGCCATCAATACACGGTAATCACCGGACAACGGCAGATATGGAATTATTTCAATCCTGAAAGTCTTTTGTCTGCTTATCTTAAATGAAAATGATTCGCTTTTACAGCTGCATTTACCATCAAACCCCTTATATTCAGATATTGAATATTTTTTATAGCAGGAATCACATTTCAAATATCCGAACTGTTCAAGATGGCCAATTGCAATCATATGTGAATCAATAGCTGATTTTACCCTGTCCAGAATATTCTTTTTGGCATTTGCCTTGTTTCTAAACATCTGGTTATGGCGGCTGTTTTCACTTACCTCTTCTAGTGAAACTTCACCTATTGACTTGTTCCCATATTTATTGAGTGAAGTGAACGGAGTGCCGTATCCCTGCACTTCCATGTCACGTCTAAGTTTTTTTAAGGTATTTAATCTGTCATCAAGTTTAAAGTAGAGATTTTTGAAATTTGCAAACTCTTCAATATTATCCAAACTGATATCATCAGCAGCAATTTCCTTTAAAAATTTCTCAGCTTTAATTACGAGGACAGATTCATCCATATTAATCAGATTCTATTGGATTTGTTCACCAATTTCACAATCATCAGGTGAGAGCAATGCACCGCTTTCACCAGTAGCTAAAAGCATTCCTTCAGATAATGTTCCGAATAATTTGGCCGGTTTTAAATTAACCAAAACGGCAACTTTTCTGTCAATCAATTCTTCAGGTGCGTAGAATTTTGCAAGGCCAGCTACAATCTGTCTGGTTTCCTCTCCAATATCAACCTGCAATTTTAACAGTTTATCGGATTTTTCTATTTTTTCAGCTTCTTTAATTTGTCCTATTCTAATATCTACTTTATCAAAATAATCAATATCAATAATATCACTCATATTATCTTCCTCATTTTCTTTTAAGTTTTCCTGTAATTTTTCCTTTTGCTGAGCAATTACATCATCTTCAATCTTTTTAAATAATGGTTTTGCCTTTGCGATTTCATATCCGCTTGGAAGCGGTACTTTTGAATCAGCCCATACGCTGATATCATCCAATTTTAATATTTCAGCTATTTCATCAGCTTTGGTCGGCAGGAATGGTTTCAATACATAAGCCAGTGCCTTAGCCAACTGATTGGATAAGTATAATGTATTGGCTGCTTTTTGCATGTCCTCTTTTACAGCTTTCCATGGTTCCTGATCGTTGAAATATTTATTTCCTATTTTAGCTACCTTAAATATTTCAAGCAAGGCTTCCCTGAATTCATAATTGGAGATATATTCGCCAACGGTATCAGGCAGCTTTTCAATTTCAGCTTCAAATGCCAAATCCTCACTGGAAGGATTTTTATATTCAGGAACTTTGCCGTCAAAGAACTTATGTGTAAAGGTAAATGTTCTGTGAAGCAGGTTTCCAATAACGTCAGCCAGTTCATCATTGTTTCTTCTTTGGAAATCATCCCATGAAAAGTCAGAGTCCTTATTTAAAGGAGCGTTGATTGTCAAATAATATCTGAGCAAGTCAGGCTCGAAGTCCTTTACAAAGTCACTGATCCAGATAACCCAATTCTTACTGGTGGACATTTTTTCTCCTTCAAGAGATAAGAATTCACCTGCATAAATCATGTCAGGCTTTTTGCATCCATAAGCAGTCAATAAACCTGGCCAGAATATTGAATGGTGGTAAATAATATCCTTTCCAATGAAATGAACTACATAATCATTCCAGTAGTCCTCCCATTTAATATCTGTTTTTCTTGACCATTGGGCAGCTGAGGAAATATATCCCAGGAATGCTTCAATCCAAACATACAATACTTTTCCTTTAGCTTCATCCAGAGGAACCGGAATACCCCAGTCCATATCTCTTGTTAAAACCCAATCGTTAAGACCTTCTTTAAGCCAGTTGGATGCATAATTTTTAACATTTGCAGGTAAATTATCATTGTTTTCAATGTAGTCTTTCAATTCATCTTCAAATTCTGATAATTTAAATGCATACTGATAAGTATCCTTAATTACAGGCGTATTGCCGCATGTCAAACATCTTGGTTCATCAAGTTCAGTTGGATCAAGTGCCCTTCCACACTTTTCACAGTGATCTCCACGTGCTTCACTACCGCAGGCAGGACATAAACCTTCAACATAACGGTCAGGCAAGAATTTCTTACAATTTTCACAGTATAGCTGCTGAATGTCAAGTCTGTAAATCAAACCTTTATCATATAGGTCTTTAAAGAAATTCTGAGCGATTTCATAATGAATTTCATCAGTGGTTCTTGTGAAATTGTCCAGTGAAATATTCATGGATTCAACATCCTGAACAATCATGTCATGATATCTTTTAGAAATCTCAATAGGTTTTTTATTTTCTTTATCTGCCTTTACAGCAATTGGAGTTCCATGTTCATCAGTAGCACAAACCATCAGCACGTCATTTCCAATCATACGATTATACCTTGCGTAAATATCCGCAGGCAAATAAGTGGAACGGATATGACCTAAATGACATGGACCGTTTGCATAAGGAAGTGCGCATGAAATAAATATTTTAGTCATTTATTAATCTCCTAAATTTTTAAGCATAAATATATATGTTATTCATAGTTTATAAAGTATTATTTTTTTAAGATATTGTTAAATTCAAAATTAAAAAAAGGACAATTGATTAATAGTGAAAAAAACATTAATTGCAATGGCTATTAAAAATCTTTGATATAGATAGAATTACAACATGAAGTAAATATTGCTTTTAAAAATAAGTTAATTTTTTAATATATAAAACTAAAATTAAAATCATGGCAGAAATTTCATATATCAACCCATTATCAAATGAAGGAAGAGAAATCATAAGAAAATATGGGGATTTGAATCAGCTTGAAAAAGAGGATGAATACCTGATTGAAGAGGTAATCCATACTACTAATCAAAAAATCTCAGATGACTCATTAATACCAAAATCATATAAAGATTTGGCATTCAAAAGAATGCAATGGGCCATTGAGAAGAAAAACAATAAAAACTATAGTCAAAATGAATTTGAATACCTTTTAAATGAAGCTATTTTTAAACAGGATGTTGTTATATTTCATGTACTCTGCCAGGCTATTGCAATACAGTTCAACACAGGTTCAAGGGAAGCCCGATTATTTATTGAATCCCAGGGAGTGCTTATTCAGGAAAGATTGGCCAAATTGACTCCTGCAACAAGAGAAGAGATAATAGACGAAATATTGGATGAAATAAAAACCGACGGTGCAATTAAATGGAGTTCCCTGAAAGATGTAATAGCTACAAAAAAAATCAAGCTAAGCGAGCTGTTGATTCAGGATGGAGACATTATCCTTCAGCAGGACGACTTTTTAAATAACTATGCAGATGAGTTTACTGACAGAAGTCCTGACAGAATGTATAATATTCTGGTTGGAGACAGCGTGAAAGAGCTGATATTGTCACGTCTGATAATGCAGAAAACTGAAGAATACATTGCAAGAATAAAGGAAATGTCTAAAAGAGTGGAGATGCATCCTGAAATAATCAAACTATCAGAAGAGCTTAAAGAGTTCATTCCGGATGAAATCAGCAAATACAATCAATATTATGCAGGAAGCGGAGGAATCTACGGAACAGTGCAGGCAGGAAAACTAATCCCTGAAGCATTTCCACCATGTATTGAAAACACTGTAAATGGAGTGTCTTCCGGAGGACGTAACGATGCAATCGTGCTTTTATTAACTTCCTTTGCATCATATGCAAGATTATATCCAAGAATATTTGCATCAGATGAAACAATAAAAGTCTCTGATGTGGATCCTGACTTAAGCATTACACAAAACGAAATCTTACCTTTAATATTTGATGCGGCAGATAACTGTACACCACCATTATTTGAAGACCAGCCACAGGAAAAGGTAAATATCATATCAAAACTTGGATTTGGAATGCACAGCGAAATAGACATTAACCATGAAGGGGAAACCACATGGTACACGCCGATGAGCTGTGAAAAAATAAAGATACACCTTCCGCAACTATGCAAACCTGACGGCTCATGCAAAGGAATAAATAACCCATTATCCTGTTACGGACGTAAAAAATTCCAATTGGATAAGCAAGCAAAAAGTGAATGATTATCTGTTATAATAATCATTTATTACCTGACCATCCCTGATTTCTATTGTTCTTTCAGCTAATTTAGCAACATCCCTATCGTGCGTTACTACAATTAATGTTGCATTGATTGATTCATGAACAAATCTCAAAACGTCAAGGACTTTTCTTCCGGTTTTTGTATCAAGAGCTCCGGTAGGTTCATCGGCCAAAATAATTGACGGAAAATTAACTAAAGCTCTTGCAATAGCTACCCTTTGGCGTTCCCCGCCGGATAATTTATTGGGCTTTTGTTTTCTCTTATCAAGTAAGCCGACAGCTTCAATGAAGATTAATGCCCTTCTGTGCTTATCCTTTTCAGACATTTTAGCATCCATTAACGGTATTTCAACATTTTCCTGAACATTTAAATTAGGCAAAAGATTATGGAGCTGAAAAATAAAACCGATTTCCTGGCGCCTGAAATCACTCAAATCCTTTTGTTTAGCCAAATCAACACCATTTATAATAACTTGGCCGGAATCGGGAGAATCAAGAGCACCCAACATATTCAGTAATGTTGACTTTCCGGACCCTGATGGACCAATAATGGATACAAAACTTCCACTTTCAATGGAGAGATTAATGTTATTCAGAGCCGTGACAGCACCGCCATCATACTGTTTCAAGACATTTGTCAATCTAATCAATTCCATCAAAATCACCTATTCATACCTCAATGCTTCTGTTGGAGCAAGTTTGGATGCCTTATAAGCAGGATATACTCCACCTATAATTCCTACAATAATCGTGATACCGAATGCCAATATAAATGTTTTTGGAGTGTAAACCAGTGAAAATCGGTTGGTTCCGATAAGTCTAATACCAATTTCGGCTATCAGAATACCCAATATTGAGCCAATAATGCCGGATAGGGTTGTTAAAACCAATGTTTCACCTAAAATCATTGTCAGTATCTTTTTGCTTTTCCATCCAATTGATTTTAAAACTCCAATTTCTTTTGTTCTTTCATATACAGTCATGACCATCGTATTGACAACACCAATAGCACCAACAAAAATGGCCAAACCAGATATGGCAAGAGAAGCAGTATCCAAAATTCCAATAACATCATCCAACATTGATGACATTTCCGAACTGGTTAATGTGGATACATTTTCATATTTGTCTCTAATGTTTTGGCTAACAACGGTATCATTGGCGCCTTCAGATGTTTTAACCAAAATTGAAGAAACCTCTTGAGTATCTGAAATATTCTGAAGAGTATCTAAAGAAATATAAGCTGCATTATCTTTCATTACAATTCCTGTTTCAAAAGTTCCGACAATTTTGAAATCATGTCCTAAAAAAGTAATATTGTCCCCTATACTTACATTGTTAAGTTCACAATATCTTACACCCACTATAGCTTCAAAGGAATTTTCATCAAATATTGAACCGTTCACATCACTTATTCCAGCAAGATTCAGTTTAGAGGCATTAATACCATAAAACATATTACCCATAATGTTTTTAGATTGGCTATATGATTCTGGAGATTCACTGACCGACAGCTGGCCGACTGCATCAGACACGTTGGTTACATTCTTTAAATCATCTATAAATGACATGTCAAGTAACCCGGAATTTCCACCAATATTTGTGGCATTAGTAACTGTTATTTCTGCTCCGCCCTCATTAAATGTTGTTTGAACAGACTCTTCCATCCCTGCTGTGATAAGGCCTAAAGCAACGATTGTAGCTATCCCAATTGATATTCCAATAATGGATAATGCACTGCGGGTCTTATTTCTGAAAGGATTCTTTAATATTAAGGTAATGAATTTAATAATTATTCCCCCTCTGATTAATCATAAACTGCTTTGATTGAATTTAAAAGGATTGTGGTTTTCATCGGTCTTATCGTAGTATTTATTTAAAATTGCTGATTCCCACATGTTATAATTTTGCTGGTCTGTTGTAGAAAACCTATAGGCCAATATACCAACACTTCGAGAATCCTCATCAATGTCATTTTCCTGACAAAAAATAGAAAGCATATCCGGTGCAAATTCTGAAGGTTCATCTTCCATAAAATCTAAAAACTCTTCATATTCTGTTTTTGAAAAGAGCTCCTCAGGTTCAACAGGATAATCGCTTGACTTTATGGTATACAATTCAATATACATCATTGACTGCAAGGGCATCTGATTGTGTTCTATTGATAAGCCTTTAACTTCGCCTGTTTCCAAATCAAGAATAGTGTGGCCTGTTTTTTGGGTTGGAAACCAATTGTCATAAGCGGGTTTTACAATATCTTCCGGAGATAAACCGGACAATATTGTTTTTAAGTGTTCAACACCGATAACTTCAAAAATTTCTTCCATAATATTATTTTAAAGAATAATATATAAATAGTTTCAAAATTCACACTTCACCAAATAATAAATACTTGGACAAAAATAATTCATATTATGTTTTCAAAAGCTACGGTGAAAGAAAGACGCCAATACTATCGTGAGGAATGGAGTGAAAAAGACCTTCCTGAATTCATTAGAGAGGGAATCAAAAAAAGAGAGTTTGGTTTTGACCACAATGGTCGTGGCCCTAATGACAGATATAAAACTTTCAGAGGAACAGAGTCTTTACGAAAATTCCTTAGATATAAAGCACCTTTTGCGGCGTATATTTCAGTAGCTTTTTACAATAACCCTAAAAGAAGACAAGACTGGCAGAAAGCAGAATACATTTTTGATGTTGATGCCAAAGATATTCCAATAAGGTCATGCAACTGTGACGGTGTCTGTGAAGTCTGTTTAGGTGAAGCCCTAGAGATTGTGAATTCATTGATTGATACGCTAGACAGTGATTTGGGCCTTGACAACATCCATCTGATTTATTCCGGAAGAGGATATCACATCAGAATATTGGATGAAGAGATGATGCTTGCAAACAGTGAACTGCGGTCTGAAGTGTTAAAGTACGTTGCGGGGGCTGAAGTACCCAAATCCCAGTTCATTAATACCGACATTTCAAATAAGGCATTTAATTTTGAGCATTTTTCAATTCCTATCGGCTATTCAAAAATCTTTACGGATAAAATGAAGTATAATGTCAAGCATTTGACGGGCAGTGAAGATATTGACGGAATAAACCCGAAGATGATGAAGGATATACTTAAAGCAAGACATCACCTGGACAATGATGAATGGGGTTATTTCAAAAGAGATATTGGGCCTAGAAGATATAAAAATTTGGTTGAAGCCATGGCCCGTGTTAATTTAGCCACCATTGATGCTAAAGTTACTATTGATTTGAAAAGGATTTTAAGACTTCCCTCTTCTCTTCACTCCAAGGTCAGCATGAAATGTATGGAAGTCAAAAACAGAGAGACATTCGATCCTTTCAAGGAAGCTGTTCCCAAATTTGTTTATGAGAGAGATGATTGATATGGATAATGTATTAAGAGAAATTTTACGTGAAAATCAGTTTTTTGAAGAAATGAATGAAAATAGATTTGTCCCAGAATATTTGGGATTAATCGTTAACGGTGTTGTTATTTATAATGTTAACTGGATAGATATAGTGGATAAGGAACTTGTTTTGATGAATAAGGACATTCAAACACATCCTATTGCTTCCTTAATGCTGGAAAATCTTAACTCACTGATGATTATTACTGACAAGGGCATAAAAGAAGTATTATAGCTATCTTAATTTTTCCATGCTCAACAATATTTCAGGATTCAGTCGAAATGCCTCATTAAAGCATTCTTCTGCTCTATCAAACAAGTCCAATTTATTATATAACAGTCCTTTCATCAGATATGGAAATGGATCATATGGATTTAGTTTAATGGCTTTGTTCACCAGTTCAAATGCCTCATCTTTCTGTCCCAGTTCAAGTGATGCCTGTGCCTTTAAAAGTATAATCTGTATTGTTCCATCATCTTTTAGATTAATGATTCTTTCACACACATCCTTTAATTTTTCCTCATCTTCCATGTTTTCATAAAGAATTGTCAGTGTTGCAAAAACATCCAGATTTGTCGGGTCCAATTCTATTACTTTTTTAGCATATTTCAAAGCATCATCTATCATATTCAATTGTATGCAGCAGTATATCAGGTTTGTGTAATCCTCAATGTCTGCCTTATTGATTTTTATTAAAATCTTGATGAAATAGCAGCACTTTTCAAAATCCTGATTAATATATGCCATGTACGAAAGCTGTTTTAATACCATATCATTTTCAGGGTCTACATCCAATGTTTTTATTAGATATTCCTCTGCCTTTTCATCATTGTCCATGTTCATATAGCATGATGCAATCAGTACATATGATTTGATTTTTTCCTTATTGGAACAGTTTTTTACATATACTTCCAGTGTGGTTATGGCTTTGGAGTATTTTTTTATCTTAACTAATGCATTTGCTTTTCTAAAAAGTAATTTTGAGGCTTTTTCTGGGTCTTTTAATATTATCTCATCAATTAATCTTATTACCTCATCGTATTTATTGTCTTTTTCGAACTGATCTAGTAATTTCTCACACATATATTAATATTATATTTTTATTACATATATAAGTTGTGTTTAAAATATTAAAAAAATAATAATAACTAGTCGCATTCAATGCACTTGGATATAATCTGCTGACTGATTTCTTCAATGGACTGATTACCGTCAATGACATTCCAATTATATGTAAACTTTTTAGAGTTCTCCCTATTTTTAGTAAGAGATTCAATATTTTCAAACATTTCGATTTCTTCATCTCTTGAACCTATTCTTCTTAAGGATTCTTCAGGAGTAACATCCAAGAAAAACATTGTATCGGAAGTCGGAAGTACAGCACAGACAATCTTATAAGTGATTGTATTGACAACACTCGGAAGATACATTACAGCCAAAACATATCTTGAAAAAATTAAAACATCAATGCTATCATCATGACTGTATCTGCGAACAGATCGGATTGCATCCAGACCAAAATAAATAGTAGCTTTTATATGATTAATTTTACCTGTTTTTTGAAGTGCCTGTCTGGATTTACGCCCATAACTATTATCATCACATGGATGAGAACGTACAACCACATTCTTTCCCTGATTTCTGTAATATTCTGCAAGCAAATCAATTTGTGTGTCCTTTCCAGACCCATCAAGTCCGTCAATTACTATGAATTTCATGTTAAGTCCTGTAAATTAATGCTCTTTAATGTAATATTAATACATTGTTGATAAACCACTGTAATTTAAAAGATATTTTTAATTATTCTATAGGATAAAACTCCGTATATTTGGAATTTCTTTCAATAGGATTTCTGCCAAGATTTCTTACAATATTGCCCAAAGTCTCAATGGATGCTTCAACACCATCAGGAGCTCCTGAAGCTTCAGACAATTCATCTCCACCTAAAGTACCGCCCAAATCATTGGTTCCTGCAGTAAGTGCGACCTGAGCGAATCTGAAACCCATTTTTACCCAGGAAACCTGAATGTTTGGAATTGAATCCTTCAACATCAGTCTGGAAACTGCATATAATTTTAAGTCTTCCGTTCCTGTAGCTCCAAGATTTCTCTGGCCTTCCAAAAATATTGGAGAATATTCGTGCATAAATGTCATTGGAATGAATTCCGTAAAGCCGTGAGTCTCTTCCTGCAGGTTTCTGATAATGTCAATATGCTCGACACGTTCCTCCAAGGTTTCCACATGACCATACATTATAGTAGCAGAACCTGGAATACCAATTTCATGAGCAGTCCTGACCGCATCAATCCATTCCTGAACGCTGACCTTTTCAGGACATATTATTTCACGTGAACGGTCCGTTAAAATTTCAGCGGCGGTTCCTGGTAAAGTGTCAAGGCCTGCGGATTTTAATCTTTCACAGGCTTCAGCCATATCAATGCCTGATAAAAGTGCGGCATCTCTAATCATTGTAGGTGAAAATCCATGAATCATGACATCAGGGTGTTCCCCTTTAAGCAATTGTAATAAATGTTCATAATATTCAATGTCCGCATCAGGCAAAACCCCACCCATTAGAGTGAATTCGCGTGCACCCTTTTCAACGGCACCACGAGCTTTAGCCAAAATGGCCTCATCATCCAAAATATATGCATCAGGGTCATCTGCATCCTTTCCAAATGCACAAAAACCGCATCGGACCTTACAAATGTTAGTGAAGTTAATATTGCAGTTATTAATGAATGTAACATCATCCCCAACAATTTCACTTCTCAAATAATCGGCAGTTGCAAGCAATGGATATAAATCGGCACCTTTAATATTCATCAAATGGTTTGCCTCTTCAACAGAAATCTCCTCATCCAAGGATTTGGTTAAAATTTTTTCTGTTTTTGAAGAAATTGGTAGTTTATCAAACATGAATATAAATAAGTAAATAATTTAATATATATGTTGCTATCTAACATTAAATAGGAAAAATAAGTAAACACAGTTAAAAAAGATGATATCATGGATAGTACGGAAGCTATTTATAATGGACTTAAAGATGCGGGAATAGACTTTATCGTTAGTGTTCCCTGCGTTAACTTATCAAAATTACTGAATATGATTGATGAAGACGACAGCATAACTCATATCCCCGTGACAAGAGAGGAAGAGGGAATCGGACTATGTGCCGGAGCTTACCTTGGAGGTAAAAGAACTGCCATATTAATGCAAAATTCCGGCCTTGGAAACTCAATAAATGCTTTAAAATCATTGACCGAATTATACGGATTTCCACTTTTAATGATAATGAGCCATAGGGGAACTGAAGGAGAAAACATCTGCGGACAAGTTCCTATGGGCCAATCCACACCTTTGATTTTAGAAGCAATGAACTTTAACTTTTTCAAACCGGGAACTCCCGAAGGAGCATATGAAGCCATTAGAACTTCATGGGAATTGTCCGAAGAAGAAAAAAAGCCGGTCTCAATACTTCTGGAAATTAAATATTGGTGATAACATGAAAAGAAGAGATGCTATTAACAGAATAATGGATTCAATAGAAAGCGAATTAATAATATGCAATATCGGATTTCCTTCAAGAGAATTATATGACATTTATGATAGGGATGAAAACTTCTATATGATCGGATCAATGGGTCTTGCATCATCAATAGGCTTGGGCTTAGCCCTTGCAAAACCCGAAAGAGATATTGTGGTCATTGACGGAGACGGATCTTTATTGATGAATATGGGTTCACTTGTAACGGTTAATGCATGCAAACCTAGAAACTTGACCTGGATTGTTATAAACAACGGCGCATATGGTTCAACAGGCAATCAGGAAACATATGCAAAAGACCTGAACCTATGTGAAATCGCATCAGGCGTTGGTTTAAAAAGCTATAAATTCGAGGATATTGACTTAAAGGAAATTATAAACGATGATGAATGCAATTTCGTAGAATTTAACTGTGAAGCAGGAAATTCCACCGCGCCGATTATTGAAATGACACCAGAAGCCATTAAAAAAAGATTCATGAAGATAATTTAATTAAATTATAACCGTCACCAGAAATAGCTTTTCAATTTTTAATACAACTATTTTTCATTCATTTTTTAATTTTTTCTATAAGAAAACTTTAAAATTAGAAAAACTACACAAAAAATGCCAAATTTTACAAAGTATTATATAAATTAAAATACAAAATTATATTATACTAAAAATTTTAGTATTTTAATAAATTGTAAAAAAGTGATATAATGGAAAAAAATGAAGAATTTGCTTCTAAAATAAAAAGTATTAGAGAAAGACAGAACATGAGTATTGAAGAGCTAGCAGAAGCTAGCGGTGTTAAATTAGATGTTCTAAAAGCTATGGAAAACGGAGAAGTCATCCCATCTCTTACCCCATTAACAAAAATGGCAAGAGCATTAGGAGTCAGACTCGGAACATTTCTGGATGACACCCCACAGTTAGGTCCTGTCGTTACAAGAGCTGGAAAACCTACAAATGCATTATACTTCTCAGGCAGGGAAGACGTTACAAATGCAAGCAATTTAGAATTCCACTCATTAGGTGCAGGTAAAATCGATAGAAACATAGATCCATTCATAATTGATATAGACTATGAAGATGGAGAAAAGGAATTATCCTCACATGAAGGAGAAGAATTTATTTATGTATTAGAAGGAGAAATTGAAGTAATTTATGGAAAAGACTCCTTTGTAATCGGTGAAGGAGACAGTATTTTCTATGATTCAGTAGTTCCTCACCACTTACATGCAACTGGTGAAAAAGCATCTAAAATATTAGCTGTATTATACACACCATACTAAAATTAAGGAGCGTTGGATTAAAATGTTTAAAATGAATACAAATGAAGAAATAAGCAATGAAAAGTTATTTGAAGTCAAAAGAAATGGTAGTTTTAAATATTTTAAACCTGAGTTGCGCTTGAGATTGGAAAGAGAAGCAGAATTCGAAACAAAACTTTTTTACGAAATTAACAATTAAATAAAGGTGTGAAAATATGAGTGAATTATTTACAGAGCTTTCCCTTGGTAAATTCTTTGAAACACAAGTAGAAAGACAACCAGATCATGAATTTATCGTTTATCCAGATAGAAATTTAAGATTTACATATAAAGAATTTGATGAAAGAGTAGACAACCTTGCAAAAGGATTATTAGCATTAGGCATTAAAAAAGGAGATCATGTCGGTATTTGGGCCAAAAATGTTCCTGAATGGTTAACATACATGTTTGCAACTGCAAAAATTGGTGCAGCAATCGTAACAGTCAATACAGCTTATCAGACCCATGAACTAGAATATGTATTAAAACAATCAGACATGAAAGCCATTGCAATGACTGACGGATTTAGAGATACAAGTTACTTTGACATTATCCATGAACTCGTACCTGAACTGAAAGACAGCGCAAGAGGTAACTTGAATAGTGAAAAATTCCCGCATTTAAAATACGTTTTCCATGTAGGTCAGGAAAAACATCGCGGAATGTACAATACCAATGAACTGTTATTGTTAGGTATGAATTATGACGATGAAGAGTATCAGAAAGTAAAGGACTCCGTAACCCAGAATGACGTCATCAACATGCAATATACAAGCGGTACCGAAGGTTTTCCTAAAGGAGTTATGCTTACCAGCAGAAACATCGTTAATGACGGATACTACATTGGAGAAAATATGAATTACACTCCAGCAGA